>CAMBCW010000064.1 GCA_945864925.1 uncultured Clostridia bacterium | reverse complement strand
ATCCAGCAGCAGCCCCTTAGCGATCAGTGGCAGCGGCGACAGATTATCAAACACGAGCATATCCGGCCCACCGCCAGCCAGAAGCTCTGTCACAAGACTCTGGCGTCCCTGCTCCAGTGTTTTCCCATCCTCCCGGTAGTTTTTTATGGTAACATGGTATTGCGCATTCTGATTATTGAACTCGCCAACCAGGGAATAGATCTCACTGCGCTGTTTGTGCTGCGCAGAGTTGTCCAGAACGCCCAACATCAGTTCTATCTTCTCGCCAGACTTCTCTGTTGTCTCCAGCACCGCTTCTGCCGGAGATCCGGTTTCATATAGTGGTTTCGGATTCTCCGCCTGTTCTGTTTTTTGTTGTCCGCCGCAGGCTGTCAGGAACAGTAGCGCCGCAAACCAGAGGGTAAACAATCGTTTCATCCCAGCCAGCTCCTTTCCAGTTTCTTTCTACTGTAACAGACGGAAAAATAGAGGGGCTGGTTTCATAATAGCAGTTTCTTTTCGTATCCTAAACTGGTATCCTCTCACCAATTGCATCAGGAACCAGTTGCCGTTACTCATAGGTGAAATCTGCAGCTAAGGTTCTTACGTTTTTGTTTCAATCGTAACCCCGGTATAATAATGCTGTAAAATCGCCCGGTAGTCACTTCCGGCCTTGGCCATGGCGTTGGCGCCGTATTGGCTCATGCCCACCCGATGGCCGTAACCGCTGACCTGAAAGACAATCTGCCCCTCCTCTATCGCCACATCGAATTTGGCGGACTTCAAGCCAAACAGCGTGCGCAGACTTGTTCCGGAAAACGGACGGCCACCGATTTCCAGCGTTTCCACGCCTCCGCCTGCCGTGCGCGTCAATTCGCCAAACCAGCCCGAGGCCGGACCGGATAGATCTGCCTCCGGATTCTCCGCCAGAATCGCCGACCGGAACCGCTCCAAAGACACCGCGGTTTCGCTGTGAAAGGGCGGCGCATCCTCTTCTCCCCAGCTGCTGACCGACTGCAGATAGGGTACTTCACCACCCCAGACTGCTGCAGCGGCTTCGGTGGCGCCGCCGGAGCAGGAAAAATAAACAGCGTCAATGAGTTGGCCGGCATAAGTCAGGACTTCTCCCGCAGTCTGCTGAACCGCCTCCTCCGCTTTGCTCCAGTATTGCAGCCAGCCGTCCCCCAGCTTCTGCTCTATGGTCTCCCGGCTGTTCCACGCCTGACAGCAGCTGCCGTCGCTGCACAGGTCGCAGTCCGGATGCTTGCCTCCTTCCATCTGACGCAGAGCAAAGGTTCTGGCAGCCACAGCCTGGGCTTTCAGTGCTTCCAGTTCAAAGGATGCCGGCATTTCCGACAGCACAACACCCGTTAAGTATTCCTCCAGGGGAAGTTCCAGAATGCTTTGCCCGCTTTTCAAGCGCACAATCATCGCTTCCTGGGGCTCCGGTTTTGACTCTGCCGGACTGATTACCAGGGCCACAGTTTCCGGCTCCGGCTCCTGAATCGGCTGGAGCAGCAGCGCCGGTACCAGCACAGCCAGCAGCAGGGAGAACAACCCCATCCATACAGCCTGTCTCATGGACATCCCCTCCTCTGCTCCAGATTATGTACCCGGCGCCTCCCTTATGCCCCCTCCAATTGTAAACAAACTGCAATCAAGTTGACACTTTTTGTCCGCTGGATTATAATATCAGCAGTACTTAGAATCGGATTGGAGAACTCCCATGAAGAAAGCATTGAAAATTGTAATTCCACTGGTGTTGGTTTTGGCACTGCTGGCTGCAGCGTGCTGGTTCTTTTTCTTTCAGCGCCCCGACCTGACCACCAGTTTTTTACTGAGCCGGGCTGATTCCATGACCGCAAAGGGACGCTATGAGCGAGCCATTACCTACTACTCCTGGTCCTGGTCCCTGGAACCCCAGCGGGATGATATTCCGATCTGCCTGGCAGAAACCTATGTGGCCGCCGGGAATTATACGAAGGCTGAGTATACACTGGTCAAGGCCATCTCCAACAATCCGGATCTGACGGAACTGTATGTGGCCCTTTGCAAAACCTATGTGGCCCAGGACAAGCTTCTCGATGCCGTACAAATGCTGGACCGGACTACAGATTCCGGCGTCAAGGCTGAGCTGGACGCCATGCGGCCGGCAGCGCCGGTACTCTCCCCCGAGAGCGGTTATTATACGGAATATATCGACGTTGCAGCGCAGGCCGATGCTGCGACGATCTTCCTCACCACCGACGGAGAATATCCATCCACCGACAAAGATCTGTATACGGGTCCCGTCTCTCTGAATGCCGGCGAGACCACTGTGATGGCCGTGGCTGTGGACGATCAGGGATTGGTCAGCCCCATCTCCCTGGGCGGCTACACCATCGGCGGTGTCGTGGAAGCTGTGACTCTGTCCGATCCCGCGGTTGATCAGACTGTGCGGGAGCAGTTGGGGCTGGCTGCGGACGAGGTCCTCATGTCTGACGTGCTGTGGAGCATCACCAATCTGACGCTGCCCGATACCGTGGAGGATCTCAGCGACCTGGCCCGGTTCTCCGGTCTGCAGTCCCTCACCATTCAGAATCGCTCCGGCATGGACTTCTCTGTGCTGAAGCAGCTGCCTGCCCTGCAGGAGCTGGATCTGTCCGGCTGCACCATCTCCTCCAACGGTCTGGAGGCCATCGGCTCTTTGACTGAGCTGCGGCGGCTGGTGCTGGAGGGCTGCGCTTTGACGGATATCTCCAGTTTCGCCCAGCTGATCAAGCTGACGGAATTGCAGCTGGCCAACAACTCTATCAGCGACATCGGTGTCATTTCTCTGATGCTGGAATTGGAAACCGTGGGATTGGCCAACAATCCTCTGTCCTCCATTGCCGCCCTGAGCACCTGCAGCAATCTGCGGTCCCTGGACATCACCGGCTGTTCCATCAGCTCCATCGGCAGCCTGTCCGGAAAAGAAAAGCTGGAAACCCTGTTGGCCTCCAACAATCAGATCAAAAGCCTGGACGAACTGGCGCAGTGCAGCGCTCTGACTACTCTGGAAGTGAATGTCAACCGTATTTTAGACATCTCCATTCTGACGGAGCTCCACAGGCTGACCCGGTTTGAAGCTGACCAGAATCAGATTACAGAGATCCCCGATTTTGACGAGGATAACTGCCAGCTGGTCTATTTCGGCATTGATTATAATCAGGTGGAGGACGTCTCCGGTCTGGCCGGTATTCGCACGTTAAATTACCTCAATATCGACTACAACAAGGTCAAGGATCTGACGTCTCTGGCTGAAAACATCAATCTGGTGCAGATCAACGCCTGGGACAACGCCATTACGGAAGAGAGCGTGGAGGCCCTGAAGGAGTACTCCATCATTCTCAACTACAATCCCAATTATGAGGATCCCGACGCGGAGGAAGAGAACGAGGACGATGCATAAGTTACGCCCCCAAGCAAACGGCTTGGGGGCGTCGTCTTTTATTGCGTCAATTCCAAAGCAAGGCGCAGGGCCTCCCGCACCGCTTGGTCCCGCACAGCTTCGCGGTCACCGGGAAAGATGTTCTCCCGGATCAAAGTGGTCTTTCCATCGCTGGCGCCCACATAGACCAATCCCACGGGCTTACCGCTGCCGTCGGAATTCGGACCGGCCAGGCCGGTGACGCTGATTCCCACATCCGCGCCGATGGCCGTTCGGGCGCCCTGGGCCATGGCCTCTGCCGTCTCCGGTGATACGGCACCCACCGTGTCCAGAATCTGCTGCGGCACATGGAGCAATCCGGCCTTGACGCCGTTGGTGTAGGAGATCACACCGCCCAGGTAGACGGCGGAGCTGCCGGGGATGGCCGTCAGGACATGACCGATGCCGCCGCCGGTGCAGCTCTCCGCTGTGGCCAGGGTTCTCCCCTGCTCCTTCAGCCGCTGCAGCAGCCGGGCGGCCAATTCTTCAGTCCTCATAATACTTCACCGCGATTTTCTCCGTATTGGCCAGGGCCTCCTCCACCAGGGCCTCCACATCCAGAGCGGCTTCCGCCTCCTCCACCTGCTTCAGGGTGGGCTTGGTCTTGGGGTGCCGGGGCGTAAAGACGGTGCAGCAGTCCTCATAGGGCAGAATGGAGGTCTCCAGGGTGCCGATCTTCCGGGCAATGGTGACGATTTCCTCCTTGTCCATGCCAATGAGCGGATGGAAGATGGGCATATCCACCACGGCGCCGGTGACGGCCATGGCCTCCATGGTCTGGGAGGCCACCTGGCCCAGATTCTCGCCGGTGACCAAAGCACGGCAGCCATGATCCGCGGCAATCCGCTGGGCAATGCGCATCATGAAGCGGCGCATGATCAGGGTGAAATACTCCTCCGGGCAGTGCTCCCGAATGGCCTCCTGGATTTTGGTGAAGCCCACCACGTCCACGGTCATACGGCCGCAGTATTTGGTCATGAGCCGGGCCAGTTCCAGAACCTTTTCCTTGGCCCGTTCCGAGGTATAGGGATAGGAGAAGAAATGGACGCACTCCAACTCCACGCCCCGCTTACCGATCATATAGCCGGCAACGGGAGAGTCGATGCCGCCGGACAGCAGCACTGCCGCCCGACCGCCCATGCCAGTGGGCAGGCCGCCGGCACCGGGCTGGGCCGGACCGTGGACATAGGCCGCGTAGTCCCGCACCTCCACATGGACCGTATAGTCCGGGTTGTGGACGTCCACCGCCACATGGGGATAGGCCTCGGCCAGACGGCCGCCGATCTCCTGGGACAATTGGATGGAATTCAGCGGGAACTGCTTGTCCGCCCGCTTGCTCTCCACCTTGAAGCTGCGGCGCATGGAGAGCTCGTCTCCCAGATATTCCACCACGCCGTCAAAAATGGCGTCCAGGGTCTTTTCGCAGGCGTGGCAGCGGCACATGGAGGCGATGCCGAACACAGTGCCGCAGGCCTCCCAGGCCTCGTCCAGGTCACAGTCGTCGTTTTTCGGCTCCACATAGATGGTGGACTGCTTGAGATAGACGTCAAACTCGCCGAAGCGGCGGACACGCTTGCGGATATTGCCCTTCAGGCAGGCTTCAAAGGCACGGCGGTTCTGTCCCTTCAGGACGATCTCGCCCAATTTCAGCAGAAAAATTTCTTTCATGGTTTCATCCTCGTTTTCCAGTTTAGATTATCCTTCCACGCCCAGCCGGAAGGTGCGGTATTGGACAGCCTCGGCCACATGCATGGGCTGAATATCCGGGCTGCCCTCCAGATCGGCGATGGTACGGGCCACCCGGAGGACCCGGTCATAGCTGCGGGCCGTGAGATTCATGGTCTGAAAGGCGGAGCGCATCAGTTCGTTGCCCTCGGCGGTCAGGACGCAGTGGCGGCGCATCTGAGCCGGAGACATGACGGCGTTGTGTCCGGTATCCGAGCCGGCATAGCGGCTTTGCTGCACTTGCCGCGCGGCCATGACCCGCTTGCGGATCTCCGCTGACGGCTCGGCTGGACTGCGGCCGCTCAGCTCCTGGAAGGACAGGGCCGGCACCTCCACAATCAGGTCGATGCGGTCCAGCAGCGGACCGCTGATGCGGCTGAGATATTGCACCACGGACCGCTCGGAGCACCTGCAGCGGCCGGAGGGGTCGCCATACCAGCCACATTTGCAGGGATTCATGGCGCACACCAGCATGAATTGACTGGGATAGACCTCCGTCCCCGCCACCCGGGAAATGGACACCCGTCCATCCTCCAGGGGCTGGCGCAGAACCTCCAGGGTGTCCCGGCGGAACTCCGGCAATTCATCCAGGAACAAAACGCCGTGGTGGGCCAGGGAAACCTCGCCGGGCCGTGGATTGGGCCCGCCGCCCACCAGGCCGGGCGCCGATATGGTATGGTGGGGACTGCGGAAGGGGCTGACCTGAATCAGCGGCTGCTCCGGAGACAACAGGCCCAGAATGGAGTGTATCTTGGTCACCTCCAGGGCTTCCTCCCGGCTCAATGGCGGCAGGATGGAGGGCAGACGCTTGGCCAGCATGCTTTTTCCGGAGCCCGGCGGGCCCACCAGCAGCACATTGTGGCCGCCGGCCGCTGCAATCTCCAAGGCCCGCTTGGCAAAATCCTGGCCCTTGACATCGGCAAAATCCGGCAGGTGCTCCTCCACGGTCCGGGGTTTCCAGGGCGGGGTGGGCGCCAGAGGCTTGGCACCGGTCAGGTGGTCAATGAGACTTTTCACATCCGCCACACCATAGATGGTCAGGCCCTCGGCAAGGGACGCCTCCAGGGCGTTTTCCAGCGGCACATACAGCTCCTGCACACCGCTTTCCCGGGCAGCCAGGGCCATAGGCAGCACGCCCCGGACACCGCGGACCTTGCCCTCCAGGCTCAGTTCCCCCAGAAACGCACATTGACGTTTCGGCAAACGCAGACCGCCGCTGGCAGCCAGAATGCCCAGCAGAATGGGAAGGTCGTAGAGGGTTCCGGTCTTTTTGGTTCCGGCGGGGGCCAAATTCAGGGTGATTCGGCTGACAGGGAATTTGAAACCGCAGTTCTTGATGGCGGCCCGTACCCGTTCCCGGGATTCCTTCACCGCAGCGTCCGGCAGACCCACCACGTCAAAGCCCGGCAGACCGTTGGTGATATAGCATTCCACGCAGACCTCATAGCCCTCTATGCCCCTGAGGCCCAGGGAACTGACCCGGCTCAGCATGGGCGTCCCTCCCTTCTTTTTTTGTCTATCATACAATATTTTGTGGCAAAAGGCAATTCTCACAGTTTTGTTTGCATAGATTTTACGCAGGATTTCCAATCCGGGATTTGACCCTATAGGGGAAACATGGTAATATGGTAGTATCAATCTTCTGCTGCGGCAGAAAAAATAGGAGGTAAGAATATGAAACGGTTCCTGTCGCTTCTTCTGGCGTTGTGCATGGTATTCTCCCTGGTACCTGCTGCACTGGCGGCGGAGGAAGCAGAAGCATCCGGCGACATCGTCATTCTCTATACTAACGATGTCCATACTTACATCGACAACGAAGTACCCGATGAGAAAAACCCTGACAAGAGCAATCTTCTGAGCTATCAGGACGTAGCCGCACTCAAGAAAGAGTTGACCGACGAGGGCAACAGCGTCCTGCTGGTGGACGCCGGCGACCACATCCAGGGCACCGCTTACGGCTCCATGGACAAGGGCAAAACCATCATCGATCTGATGAACGCCGCCGGCTATGACGCAGCCACCCTGGGCAACCACGAATTTGATTATGGTATGACCGGCCGGATCAATGTGACGGATAACTGGGCCAAGTTCCCCTACCTGTCCTGCAACTTCTACAAGGAATCCAACGGCGTACGCGGGCAGAATGTGCTGGATTCCTACAAGCTCTTTGAGGCCGGCGGCAAAAAAGTCGCTGTAATCGGCATCACCACCCCCGAATCCTTCACCAAGTCCACGCCTGCCTATTTCCAGGATGGACGGGGCAACTACATCTACGGAATCTCCGGAGGTGAGGACGGCGTCGACCTGTATGCCGATGTCCAGGCCGCTATTGACGCCGCCGACGCGGAGGGCGCTGACTATATCATTGCCCTGGGCCACCTGGGTGACGACGCCTCCTCCAAGCCCTGGACCTCTGCGGAGGTCATTGCCAACACTACTGGTCTGGACGCTTTCATTGACGGCCATTCCCACAGCACTGTAGAGGGCAAACGTGTTTATGACAAAGATCACAATCCCGTCCTTCTGACCCAGACCGGCCAGTATTTTGGCGCCATCGGCAAGATGACCATCTCCTCCAAAGGGACCATCAAAACGGAGCTGATCAGGGAATACAGCGGCGCTGACGAAACTGTCGCATCCATCCAGAACAGCTGGATTGCCGCGCTGGACAAGAAACTGGGCGAGGTCATTGGCTACGCCCAGGTGACCTTTGACAACTACGACGGCGAAACAAGACTTGTTCGCAGCCAGGAGACCAACACCGGTGACTTCGCCGCCGACGCCCTGTACTATCTGTTTGACAACATGGGCCTGGACGTGGACGTAGCTGTAATGAACGGCGGCGGCGTTCGCAACAAGGCCATCACAGGCAACCTCACCTACAAGTCCTGCAAAGCCATCCACACCTTCGGCAACGTAGCCTGCCTGCAGACCATTACCGGCCAGCAGCTGCTGGACGCGCTGGAATGGGGTGCCCGGGATGTGGGAACAGCCGAATGCGGCGGCTTCCTGCAAGTTTCCGGCCTGACCTATGAGATTCATACCTACATTAACCCCACTGTGCAGAAGGACGACAAGGGCGTCTGGACCGGCGGCCCCACCGGCGAATACCGGGTCAAGAACGTTCAGATTCTGAACAAGGAAACCGACGAGTATGAGCCGCTGGAGCTCACCGCCAAGTACAACCTGGCCGGCTACAACTACACCCTCCGCGACCTGGGCGACGGCTTCGCCATGTTTGACGGCGCTGTCAACGTCCTGGACTACGTCATGGAGGACTATATGGTCCTGGCCAACTACGTCCAGTCCTTCCCCAAAATCAACGGCCTGCCCACCATCACAGCTGAAAACAGCCCCTACGGCGAAGTCACCGGTGAGGGCCGCATCACTATCGTTTCGGAAAAGCCCACAGAGCCGGTTGTCCCCGTTCAGCCCTCCAAGCCTGCTCAGCCTGCCGTTCCTGCTGTCAGCTACACCGACGTCCAGGGCCATTGGGCTGCTGATGCCATCGCCTATGTGACTGAAACTGGATTGATGAACGGCGTGGGCAACGGCAAGTTCGCTCCCGACGCCGCTCTGAGCCGTGGTATGCTGGCCACTATCCTCTACCGGCTGGCCGGTGAACCTGCCGTCTCCGGCAAGGCCACCGCTGCCTTTACGGACTGCGAGAATGGCGTGTGGTACTCTGACGCCGTGGTCTGGGCTGCCAAGAACGGCATCATCAAGGGCTACACCGACGGCACCTTCCTGCCCAACCAGCCCATAACCCGTCAGGAAATGGCTGTCATCATCTACCGCTACGCCGTGCAGATCGAAGGCGCCAAGCCGGTTTCCGATCCGCTGACCTATGCCGATGCGTCCAGCATTGCTGACTGGGCCGTGGAAGGCGTGGCTTATTGCACTGCCAACAAGATCCTGCAGGGTTCCAACAACTATTTCCGTCCCACTGCCACTGCCACCCGCGCAGAGGTAGCTCAGGTCTTTGCCAATCTGAGCAAGCGCTGAGCCCAGTTTCCCGTCTGGACGCCATGCCGGCATCCAGACGGGTTCTTCGTGTTTTTTCTCTTTCCATAAGTTTTCTTCTGTTTTTTCCTGAATTTTCATTTACAGAACAGCGAAAATGTGATAGAATAAGTTGAAAATTTGTGGGCTTGCCATTTCTGGTCAGCCTACACATATAGGAGGTCAATATTTTGTCCAGAAAATTCATTACGATGGACGGCAACAACGCTGCGGCGCATGTATCCTATGCGTTCACTGAGGTTGCCGGTATCTACCCCATCACGCCCTCCAGCCCCATGGCCGACTATGTCGATCAGTGGTCCGCGCAGGGTCGTAAGAACATCTTTGGCACAACGGTTAAAGTCTGCGAAATGCAGTCTGAGGCTGGCGCTTCCGGCACCGTCCACGGCTCTTTGGCCGCCGGCGCTTTGACCACCACCTACACTGCTTCCCAGGGCCTGCTGCTGATGATCCCCAATATGTACAAAATTGCCGGCGAACTGCTGCCCTGCGTCTTCCACGTTTCTGCCCGTACCGTCTCCACCCACGCCCTGAACATCTTCGGCGATCATTCCGACGTCATGGCCTGCCGCCAGACCGGTTTTGCCATGCTGGCCGAAGGAAATGTGCAGGAAGTGATGGATCTGTCCCCTGTTGCCCATCTGGCAGCCATCAAGGGCAAGGTTCCCTTCATCAACTTCTTCGACGGTTTCCGTACCTCCCACGAAATCCAGAAGGTCGCTGTTTGGGACTATGAAGACCTGAAGGACATGGTGGACATGGACGCCGTTGCCGCATTCCGCAAGCATGCTCTGAACCCCGAGCGGCCCAACATGCGCGGCAGCCATGAGAATGGCGACATCTTCTTCCAGCATCGTGAAGCCTGCAACAAGTACTACGACGCCCTGCCCGCAGTGGTCGAGGAATACATGGGCAAGATCAACGAAAAGCTGGGCACCAACTATCAGCTGTTCAACTACTACGGCGCTCCCGATGCTGAGCGCGTCATCGTGGCCATGGGCTCCATCTGCGACGTGGCGGAAGAAGTCATTGACTACATGAACGCCCACGGCGAGAAGGTCGGCCTGATCAAGGTTCGCCTGTATCGTCCCTTCGCCACCGAGAAGTTCATCGCTGCACTGCCCAAGACCGTCAAGAAGATTGCTGTCCTGGACCGCACCAAGGAGCCCGGCTCCATGGGCGAGCCTCTGTACATGGACGTCGTGGCCGCTCTGGCCAACAATGGCGTGGAAGCCACTGTCATCGGCGGCCGTTACGGTCTGGGCTCCAAGGATACGCCTCCTTCCAGCGTCTTCGCCGTTTACAATGAGCTGGCCAAGGCTCAGCCCAAGCGGCAGTTCACCATCGGCATTGTGGACGATGTGACCAACCTGTCTCTGGAAGAGGTTCCCTCCCCCAACACCGCAGCTGAAGGCACCATCGAGTGCAAGTTCTGGGGTCTGGGCGGTGACGGTACTGTCGGCGCCAACAAGAACTCCATCAAGATCATCGGCGATCACACCGACAAGTACGTCCAGGCCTACTTCCAGTATGACTCCAAGAAGACCGGCGGCGTGACCATCTCCCACCTGCGCTTCGGCGACAAGCCCATCCGCAGCTCCTACTACATCAATAAGGCTGACTTTGTGGCCTGCCATAACCCCTCCTATGTGACCAAGGGTTACAAGATGGTCAACGACGTCAAGCCCGGCGGCGTGTTCATGATCAACTGCCAGTGGACGCCCGAAGAGCTGGCCCATCATATGAACGCTGAGACCAAGCGCTACATTGCCAAGAACAACATCCAGCTCTACACCATCAACGCCATCGACCTGGCGCAGTCCATCGGCATGGGCAAGCGCACCAACACCATCCTGCAGTCTGCGTTCTTCACCCTGGCTAAGGTTCTGCCCCAGGACTGTCTCTTATACACATCTCCGAGCCCACGAGACGTAGAGGAAT
>CAMBCW010000063.1 GCA_945864925.1 uncultured Clostridia bacterium | reverse complement strand
TAGTAGGGGTCGTTGTGGACGCTGCCCCGCAGGCGGGCGGCTTCGAAGCCTGTGCCGAATTCCAGGCCCCGGACGGCGGGAATGCCGAAGATGACCTGGGCGATGCGGTTTTCCAGTCCGCCGAACATGGGGTCGCCCCAGCCGGCGGGCAGGCCCACGGCGGCGCACTCGATGACGCCGCCCACGGAGTCCAGCTCCCCCTTGGCCCGGAGGATGGCGGCCTCCATTTCCCCGGCGGCGCTGTCCCGGAGCACCGGGAAGGGCTTCTGCAGCAGGGCGCGGAGCTGGGCGGCATCCACGGCCACCGGGTCGAACCGGCCGTCCTCCACGTTTTCAAGGGACTGGATGTGGGCCGCCACGGTGATTCCCTGGGCCTCCAGCAGCTGCAGGCAGATCCCGCCGGCGATGCACAGGGGAGCCGTCAGCCGGCCGGAGAAGTGGCCGCCGCCGGCCACGTCCTGGAACCCGCCGTAGCGGACCTGGGCCGTGAAGTCGGCATGGCCGGGCCGGGGGCAGTCCCGCAGGTTGTCGTAGTCTCCGGAGCGGGTGTTGGTGTTGCGGATGAGGGCCGTCAGGGGCGTGCCGCAGGTGACGTTTCCCACCAGTCCGGAGACGAACTCCGGCAGGTCGGCCTCCTTCCGGGCCGTGGCCGTGGGGGCGTTCCCCGGCGCCCGGCGGTAAAGGAACGCCCGCAGCCGGTCCATATCGATGGCAAACCCGGCGGGAATCCCCTCGATGGTCACGCCGATGGCAGGGGAATGGGACTGGCCGAAAATGGTGAAGCGAAACCGCTCGCCGTAGGTACTGCTCATGGGATCAACCCCTCTTGTAAGTGAAGAATGAAGAATGAAAAATGAAAAATTGAGGTGTCCGCTTCGCGGACAATTCATAATCTTGTTGTAGGGGCGACCTGTGGTCGCCCGCCTTGCTGTCATTGCGAGGCCCTGCAGGGGCCGTGGCAATCCGTTCCCTTTTTCTGCAGTTTCTCAAAGTCCTCCCAGAACCCGGGGTAGCTCTTGTTGACCGCCTCTGCGCCGGTCACGGTCACGTCGCCCTGGCACAGGACGCTGGCCACAGCCGCCGCCATGGCGATGCGGTGGTCGTTGGCGCTGTCCACGGTGCCGCCGGTCAGGGGCTTGCCGCCCCGGATCAGCAGGCCGTCGGCGGTCTCCTCCGCGTCGGCGCCCAGGTTCTGCAGCATGGCGCAGACGGTCCGGATGCGGTCGGATTCCTTCAGCCGCAGCCGTCCGGCGTTGTAGATCCGGGTGACCCCCGGGGCCGCCGCCGCCACCACGCTGAGCACCGGCACCAGGTCGGGAATGGCCGCGGCGTCGATGTCCAGGGCCTGCAAGGCTCCCGGGAAAACGGTGAAATGTTCCCCGTTTTGTTCGGTTTTGGCCCCGAATTGCGCCAGAATGTCCAGAACCGCCTTGTCCCCCTGGAGGCTGTCCGGCTTCAGGCCCGTGACGGTCACCGGCCCGGCCAGGGCTCCGGCGCACAGCCAGAAGGCGGCGTTGGACCAGTCGCCCTCCACCAGGGCCTTGCCGGGACTGCGGTAGCCCCGGGCCGGGATGGCATAGACCTGGTTGCGGACCGCCACGTCCACGCCGAACTGCCCCAGGGCGTCCAGGGTCATGGCGATGTAGGGGGCGGATTCCACGGTGCCGGTGACGGTCAGGGTGCTGGGCGCGTCCAGCAGGGGCAGGGCAAAGAGCAGGCCGGAGATATACTGGCTGGACACGTTGCCGGGGAGGGTATAGTCCCCGGGGGTCAGCCGGCCGGACACCCGCAGCCGGTCCGGTGCGGGCCGGGAGAGCCGGGCGCCATGGCCCGTCAGCTGCGCATCCAGGGGCGCCAGAGGCCGCTGGGGCAGCCGGCCCTCCATGAGAAATTCCGCCTCCAGCCCCAGGGCCGCCGCCACAGGCAGCAAAAACCGCAGGGTGGAGCCGCTTTCGCCGCAGGGCAGGATGCCGCCGGTCTCCATGGCGGCCAGACAGGCCCGGGTGGCCTCAATGTCCTTTGAGGTGCCGTGACAGATGACCTCCGTGGGAGAATCCGCCAGCGCCGCGCAGATCAGCAGCCGGTGGGCGGCGGACTTGGAGGGAATGGCGGGAATGGAACCCCGCAAAGGCGCGGGATGGATGGTTTGAATCATGAAAATCGCCCCTTGCGAATTTTGGGTGCGGTGAAAGTCTCCAAAGGCTCCCCTTGAGGGGAGGCTTTTTGTGCGGTGAAGGCCTTCAAAGGCTCCCCTTGAGGGGAGCTGTCGGCCATCAGGCCGACTGAGAGGTGTGTGCAGGCAGTGCCGTTAAAATAAGAACTGCCAATTTCACCTCTCCGTCACGGCTGCGCCGTGCCACCTCCCCTCAAGGGGAGGCTTTCTGAGTGCGGCGCAGTCTCAAAGGCTCCCCTTGAGGGGAGCTGTCAGCCGCCAGGCTGACTGAGAGGTGTGTGCAGGTAGTGCCGTTAAAATAAGAACTGCCAATTTCACCTCTCCGTCACGGCTTGCGCCGTGCCACCTCTCCTTAAGGAGAGGCTTTTAGGTTTCCGTTGGCTCCCCTTGCGGGGAGGCTTGCAGGGCCAGGTGGATGGCTTCGCAGACGCTTTGGAACTGTTGATTCACGTCATTGTTGGAAAAACGCAGCACGCGAATCCCAAGACGTGCCAGGTCATCGGTCCGTTTCCGATCCTGTTCCAGACCGGCATCTTCGTAATGCTGGGAGCCGTCCAGTTCGATGGCCAGTTTTGCTTTTTCGCAGTAGAAGTCCAGAATGTAATTTCCGACGATTTTCTGTTTATAGATTTTTGCAGGATAATTCCGAAGAAAATCATACCAAAGATGTCGCTCTTCTTTGGTCATTTCCCTGCGCAGATGGCGGGCATGGCCCAGCAGGTTGGAATTTCGGGGCAGGCTCACAGGGACGCCTCCTCAGATTCCCGCTTCAATCCACCGGGGCAGCTCCTCCACGGGAATTTTATGCAGCACGCACCGGCCGATTTCCGCCGGCACCACCAGGGTGATGCTGCCGCCCTGGCGCTTTTTGTCCCCCAGGGCCGTGCGGAGAATGGCCTCCGGGGTCTGGTCCGTCTCCGTGGGCAGGCCGTAGCGGGTCAGGAGGGCGATGAGCTCGTCCCGGGTTTCGGGGCTGCAGAAGCCCTTGCTCGCCGCCGCCCGGGCGATCATGGCCATGCCGATGGCCACGGATTTGCCGTGGGACAGCCGGAAGTCGCTGCCGGCCTCCACGGCGTGGCCCAGGGTGTGGCCCAGGTTCAGAAACTGCCGCCGGCCCGTGTCGAACTCGTCGGCCTCCACCACGTCCCGCTTCATGGCCACGCAGTCGGCCACAATGGCCTCCGCCTGGTCCCGGACGTGGGCCGCCGCCAGGCGGTCGAACAGGTCCCGGCTGCCCAGGACGCCGTATTTGATGACCTCGGCGCAGCCGTCCCGGAAGATATCCTCCGGCAGGGTCCGCAGCAGGTCCGTGTCGCACAGGACCCCCACGGGCTGATAGAAGGCGCCGCAGAGATTTTTCCCCGCCGGCAGGTCGATGGCGGTCTTGCCGCCCACGGAGCTGTCCACCATGGCCAGCAGGCTGGTGGGCACCTGCAGCACCCGGACGCCCCGCAGATAGCAGGCCGCCGCGAAGCCCGTCAGATCCCCCGTGACGCCGCCGCCCAGGGCCACCAGCAGGTCGGCCCGGGTCAGGCGGTGTTCCGCCAGGAAATTCACCAGTTCCAGGAAGCGCTCGCCGCACTTGGCCTGCTCCCCGTGGGGGAACACCCAGGTGCAGACCGTGAAGCCTGCGGCCTCCAGGCTGGCCTTGGCTCTGTCGCCGTAGAGGCCGAACACCGTGTCGTCGGACACCAGGCAGGCTGTCCGGCCGGGACACAGCTGCGCCGCCGTCCGGCCCATGGTCTCCAGCAGGCCGCCGCCGATGACCACGTCGTAGCCCCGGGAGGCGGACACATGGACGGTTTTCACCGGCCGTCCACCTCCTCCTTGATCTCCTTGCCCTCCTGCAGCAGCTGCCGCAGGCTGTCAAAGTCGTTTTCCGCAATGGCGTCCCGGTAGGCCGCCAGGTTGTGCAGCAGCACGTCCATCTCCTGGAGCATGAAGTCCCGGTTTTCCAGCATCAGCTCCGCCCACATGTCGGCGTTGAGCCAGGCGACGCGGGTCAGGTCCTTGTAGGATCCGGCGGAGAAGCCCCGGTGGGCCCGGGCCGTGGGGGACTTGATATAGGCGTTGGACACCACATGGCACATCTGGCTGGTGAAGGCGATCATCCGGTCGTGGTCCTCCGCCGTGGTGACGGACAGCTTGCCGAAGCCCGCCGGGGCCAGCAGGGCCTTGCACCGGTCCAGCAGCTCCATGTCATAGCCCTCGGGGGGCACCAGCACCATGGGCGCGCCCTTGAAGAGGGTGGCCTTGGCGTATTTATAGCCGGAGTTGTGGGTGCCGGCCATGGGGTGGCCGCCCACGAAGGTGAAGCCGTGCTCCCGGGCCAGGGGGAAGCAGGCGGTGCAGACCACCCGCTTAGTGCCGCACAGGTCCATGACCACGGTGCGGGGGGCGATTTTGTCCGCGTGGTCGGCGATCCACTGAATGGACGCCTGGGGCGGCAGACCCACGAGAATCAGGTCGCACTGGGTCCAATTGCCCTCCAGGGGGCCGGAGACCGTGCCCTCCAGGGTGGCGAAATCCAGAATGGTCTTGCTGCGGTTGTCGGCCAGAACCTGCCAGCCCGCCGCCGCATAGGCCTTGGCCATGGAGCCGCCAATGAGCCCCAGGCCCACAATTCCAACGGTCATCGCACAGCCTCCAATACCTTCTGCACCCGCTGGGCCACGTCGGCGAACTGAACCGGCGTCAGGGACTGGGCGCCGTCGCACCAGGCGTGGGGCGGATCGTTGTGGACCTCGATCATCAGGCCGTCGGCGCCGGCAGCGGCAGCGGCCAGAGCCATGGGCTTCACCAGCCGGGCCTGGCCCGTGGCGTGGCTGGGATCCACCACGATGGGCAGGTGGGTCAGGTTCTTCAGGGTGGGCACGGCGGACAGGTCCAGGGTGTTGCGGGTGTAGGTCTCATAGGTGCGGATGCCCCGCTCGCAGAGGATGACCCGCTCGTTGCCCTCGGACATGATGTATTCCGCGCTCATGAGCCACTCCTTCATGGTGCCGCAGAGGCCCCGCTTCAGGAGGATGGGCTTGTTGAGCTTGCCGACCTCCTTCAGCAGGTCGAAGTTCTGCATGTTTCTGGCGCCGATCTGGATGATGTCCACATCGTCGAACAGCTCCAGCTGGTTGATGTTCATGACCTCGGTGATGATGGGCAGGCCGGTCTCCTTCTTGGCCTCGGAGAGCATCTCGATGCCCAGCTTGCCCAGGCCCTGGAAGTCGTAGGGGGAGGTGCGGGGCTTGAAAGCGCCGCCCCGCAGGATGTTGGCGCCGGCGGCCTTGACGGCCCGGGCCACCTCCAGAATCTGTTCATGGGTCTCCACGGAGCAGGGGCCGGCGATGAGGCAGAAGTTGCCCCCGCCGATTTTTACCCCGGAATCGCCCACCTCGATGACGGTGTCCTGGGGCTGGAAGTCCCGGCTGCACCGCTTGAAGGGGTCGGAAACCCGCTTGACGCTCTGGACGATATCCAGGGAGGACAGCAGCTCCATGTCCACCTTGCTGGTGTCACCCACCAGGCCCAGGACGGTGTAATAATCCCCCTGGGAGATATGGATTTTCAGTCCCTGGCGCTCCAGCCAGCGGATGAGGTTGTCAATTTGCGCCTGGGGGGCGCCGGCTTTCAGAATGGCGATCATGGAAAGGCCTCCTTGTGATAAAAATGCAGAATGCAAAATGATAAATGATAAATTGAGGTGTCCGCTCCGCGGACGAATTAATATTTGCTGCGCAGCTTCAAGGCTCCCCTGCGTAAGGGGAGCTGTCATGCGAAGCATGACTGAGGGGTCGTTTGCAGGCACTTAAAGTTTTCGCCAAACGCCGCCGCCAACACACAACCCCTCCGGCCCTCCGGGCCACCTCCCCTTACTCAGGGGAGGCTTTGGGGTACGAAAAAGGCCGGCACAGAAGTGATTCTGTGCCGGCCTGAAACTACTGGGCTACCCGTTTCCGCGCATCACAAATCACTTCTACTCTCAATGACGAAAGTAAAAGGAAAAGGATACATAATAATAGGAAGCGGTGCGGATCATGGGGGATCCTCCTTGTGCATCGGATTACTGATAGAATAGCACTTTAAAGTGAGAATGTCAATCAGAAATTGAAATGCTTCCTGAGCTTTTCAAAGGTGCCCGGCGAGAGGTCGTGCTCGATTTTGCAGGCCTCCTCGGCGGCGGTCTCCGGCTCCACGCCCAGGGAGGTCAGAATGTCCGTCAGAACCCGGTGGCGCTCGTAGATCCGCTGGGCGATGGCCTCCCCCTGGGGGGTCAGGGTCAGCAGGCCGCTGTTGTCCATCTCCACATGGCCACTCTCCCGCAGCTTCTTCATGGCCACGGAGATGCTGGGCTTGGAGAAGCCCATGTCCGCCGCAATGTCAATGGAGCGGACCTGCCCCTTCTGCTCCCGTAGCTTCAGAATGGTTTCCAGATAGTTCTCCGCGGATTCGTGAATCGTCATAAGGCGCACCTCCCTGGGATTCCAAATTGTTCCTTTCTATTATAGTGGACGGCGGCGGAGCTTGTCAATGGCCATTGCGCGGCAGGTTGTCCACATATCCACAGATTGGTCAACATCTTGGGTCCTGCCCCTATCCGATTCACAATTTCTTGTGGTTTTCGCTGCCGTTTCGCGGGATTTCGCGGGGCGCCGGCGGTATACTGGCGCTGAAGAGGGCACAGGGGAGGCGGCAGCCATGCAGAAATCGCTGTACAACACAGGCCGGGTGCAGTTTGTCCGGGTGGAGCGCATCCGTCCCAATCCGGCCCAGCCCCGGCGGGTCTTTGACCCCGTGGCCCTGCAGGAGCTGGCGGATTCCATCCGGGAGCACGGCGTCCTGCAGCCCCTGACCGTCCGCAGGACCGCCGAGGGGCTGGAGCTGGTGGCCGGGGAGCGGCGGCTCCGGGCCGCCCGGCTGGCGGGGCTGCGGGAGGTGCCCTGCATCCTGGTCCGGGCCGACGAGGCCCAGTCCGGCATGCTGGCCCTGGTGGAGAATCTCCAGCGGCGGGACCTGGACTACATCGAGGAGGCCGAGGGCCTGGCCCGGCTCATGACCCTCTACGGCCTGAGCCAGGAGCAGGCAGCGGCCAAGGTGGGCAAGAGCCAGAGCGCCGTGGCCAACAAGCTGCGGCTGCTGAAGCACCCGCCCCAGGTCCTGGACGCCCTGCGGCAGGCGGGACTGACGGAGCGCCATGCCCGGGCCCTGCTGCGGCTGCCGGAGGAGCGGCGGCTGGAGGCCGTGGGGGTCATGGCGGCCCGGTCCATGACCGTGGCCCAGGCGGAACAGTACATCGACAGCCTCCTCCAGGCCCGGCCCAAGGCCCGGCCGCCCAAAATCGTCTGCCGGGACCTGCGGCTGGTGCTCAACACCCTGGACCGGAGCCTGGAGCTGATCCGCGCCGCCGGCGTCCAGTGCCAGTACGGCCGGGAGGAGACGGAGCAGGAGATTGTCCTGACCATCCGCCTGCCCAAGCAGAAGGGCGCGTAGGTTGACCTCTTTGCACATTTTGCGCAAAAATTCGCCGGATTTTCCACCGGAAATCTCTGTATTTCCGAGAAAAGAAGCTATACAAAAACCCGTTTCTTTGTTATACTAAGGGTGCATTATGGGCTTTTTTCAGAAAGAAACAGAAATTGGTAACAAAGAAAGGAAAAAGAACGCCATGATTTCTCACGGAAAAGACGTCAAGGTTTTCTGTGCCAACGCCAACCGTCCCTTTGCTGAAACTGTCTGCCGGGAGCTGGGCCTGCCTCTGGGCAACAGCACGGTAACCACCTTCGCCGACGGCGAGGTGTCCGTCTCCTTCAACGAGACCGTCCGCGGCTCGGACGTGTTCCTGATCCAGTCCACCTGCAAGCCGGTTAACAACAACCTCATGGAGCTGCTCATCATGATCGACGCCTGCAAGCGCGCCTCCGCAGGCCGGATCACCGCCGTGATTCCCTACTTCGGCTACGCCCGCCAGGACCGCAAGGCCAAGGGCCGCGACCCCATCTCCGCCAAGCTGGTGGCCAACATGATCGAAGCCGCCGGCGCCGACCGGGTCCTGACCATGGACCTGCACGCCGCCCAGATCCAGGGCTTCTTCGACATCCCCGTGGACAACATGCACGGCGTGGTGGTGTTTACCAAGTACTACCTGGAAAAATTCCCCGACAACCACGAGGACATGGTGGTGGTGTCTCCGGACGTGGGCTCCGTGGCCCGCAGCCGCGCCTTCGCCAACCGCATGGGCATGAGCCTGGCCATCGTGGACAAGCGCCGGGAAAAGGCCAACCAGTGCGAGGTCATGAACGTCATCGGCGACGTGGCCGGCAAGGCCTGCATCCTCTATGACGACATGGTGGACACCGCCGGCTCCCTGTGCAACGCCGCCCAGGCCATCTACGAAAAGGGCGCCACCAAGGTCTACGCCTGCGCCACCCACGGCGTGCTGTCCGGCCCCGCCATCGAGCGCGTCCAGAACTCCGTCATCGACGAGCTGGTGCTGCTCAACACCATCCCCGCCCCCGAGGCGGCCCAGGGCACCAAGATCAAGTACCTGGACGTGGCCCCCATCTTCGCCGAGGCCATCCAGCGCACCTATGACGAGGTCTCCCTGTCCCCCATGTTCTGAGTATGCTGCTGGGCAGATCCGGCTGCGACTGGATGATCGTGGGCCTGGGCAATCCGGGCGCGGAATATGAAAAGACCCGCCACAACGTGGGCTTCCGGGTGTCGGAGCTGCTGGCCGGCCGGTGGAAGGTGAAGATCGACCGGCTGAAGTTCCGGGCGTTGACCCGCATGGTGACGGCGGAGGGGCTGAAGATCCTGCTGGTGCAGCCCCAGACCTATATGAACGCCTCCGGAGCGGCGGTGTCGGCCCTGGCCACCTATTATAAGGTGAAGCCGGAGCGGATTCTGGTGATTTTCGACGATATCTCCCTGCCGGTGGGCCGAATTCGGGTCCGCCGGGACGGCTCCGCCGGGGGCCACAACGGGATCAAGTCTATCATCCAGAGCCTGGGCACGGACCAGTTCCCCCGGGTGAAGGTGGGCGTGGGCGCCAAGCCCCACCCGGACTACGACCTGGCGGACTGGGTTCTGAGCCGGTTTTCGGCCCAGGAGGAGAAGGCCCTGGAGCCGGCCCTGACCAACGCGGCGGAAGCGGCGGTGCTGGTCCTGACCCAGGGCGTGGAAAAAGCCGCCAGCGCGTATAACGGGAAATAAAAATCCAACGACCGCCAACGGACGGGGCCAACGGCCCCGCCCGCATTGTTACGTTGCAGCAGTTCCAAAGGCTCCCCTGCGCAAGGGGAGCTGTCAGCCTCAAGGCTGACTGAGGGGTCGTTGCAGGCACTTGAAGTCCTCGCAAAATGTAACTGCCAACGCACAACCCCTCCGGCCCTCCGGGCCACCTCCCCTTACTCAGGGGAGGCTTTAGGGTACAGTGCAGTGAAAGGAGGCATGTCCCATGGATCGGAAAGGAAACCGGGATCTGGTTCCCCTGGCAAGAAAGCTCCGGAAGGAAATGACAAAAGAAGAGCGCCGTTTGTGGTATGATTTTCTTCGTCAGTATCCGGTTCGATTTGCCAGACAGAAGGTGCTGGGACACTATATTGCAGATTTTTACTGTGCTCAGGCCGGCTTGGTTGTGGAACTGGACGGCGGTCAGCACTATGAGGACAAGGCCATGGAAAAAGACGCCCAGCGGACGGATTATCTCGCCGGTTATGGCCTTTTGGTATTGCGCATCCCGAACAATGAAGTGATGCAGAACTTTTCCGGGGTTTGTGAATGGATTGATTACACAGTGCAGCAGCGGACTGCCGGCCAACAATCCCCCAGTCGACCTTGAGGCCGACAATCCCCTTTACACAAGGGGCCTTTGGTGCAGCGCAGTTCAAAGGCTCCCCTGCGTAAGGGGAGCTGGCATGGCGCAAGCCATGACTGAGGGGTCGTGTGCAGGCACTGAAGTTTACATAAGGCGTTACTACCAACAGACAACCCCTCCGGCCCTCCGGGCCACCTCCCCTTACTCAGGGGAGGCTTTGAGGTGCACAGCAGTTTCGAAGGCTCCCCTGCGTAAGGGGAGGCCTTTTGGGTGCATACATGATAACAGGAGTAACCTCATGAATCTTCTTCTTTCCGCCCTTTCGGCTCTTCCTGAATACGAAAAGCTCCGCGCGGCTGTGGACGCGGGGCAGGTGGCCGCGCTGTCCGGTGTGGGGCAGCTGGTCCGCAGCCATGTGATGGCCGCGTTGATCCGGGACTCCCAGCGGCCTGCTCTGGTGGTCTGCCAGGACGATATGGCCGCCCAGCGGCTCCAGGGGGAGCTGGCTGCCTTTCTGGGCCAGACGCCCCCCATCCTCCCCACCCGGGAGCTGACCTTCTACGACGCCGCCGTGGTCTCCCGGGGCTGGGAGCAGAAGCGCCTGCGGCAGCTCTACGACCTGGCCCAGGGAAAAACGCCCCTGCTGGTGGCCTCCCTGGATGCTTTGTGCCTGCGGACCATGCCCCGGTCCGTCCTGTTCTCCGCCGCCGTCCGCCTGAAGCGCGGCGCCGCCTACTCTCTCGACGACCTGGCCGGCCGGCTCACGGCGGCGGGCTACGCCCGCACCTCCCTGGTGGAGGGCGTGGGCCAGTTCTCCATCCGGGGCGGCATCCTGGACGTCTACTCCCCGGCCAGCGATGATCCCATCCGGGCCGAGTTCTGGGGCGATGAGCTGGACGCCATGGGCTTCTTCGACCCCATCACCCAACGGCGCACGGAGAACATTGAGGAGGCCGTCCTCCTGCCCGTGGCCGAGACGGCTCCCCGGCTCCATCCCCGGGGCACGGCCGGCCTGTGCGACGATCTGAAGGCCCTGATCGCCCGGCAGAAGCGGCGGAAAAATCAGAACCAGCCCCTGATTGCCACCCTGGAATCCGACCTGGAAAAGCTGGAAAACGGCGTCTCCTTCCCGGCGGCGGACCGCTACATGGCCCTGGTCTACCCCTGTCTCT
>CAMBCW010000062.1 GCA_945864925.1 uncultured Clostridia bacterium | reverse complement strand
CGCAGCGGCGGCATAGAAATTCCGGAACCCTCCATGACTGCGGCGGCAGAAGCATAGGCCCGCAGGCCAACGTCCTCAAAGATCTTCGCGATCTCCGCCTCTGACGCACCGATAAAGGCCGCAATCTGCTTCTGCAGCGCCTCCATATGCCCGCCTGCTTCCTGATAGACAATGCCCTGCCAGTAGTCAGTCCCGGTCATGGTGAGCCCCTCATCCCGGTCGAGTCGTGCAACCAGCCGCCGCACCATATCCCTTGTAATCCATTGGTTCAGATCGTCCAGCAGCGGCAGCATGGTGTCCGTCACGCTCTGCAGTTCCTCCGGTGTCAGCATGGTTTATTCCTCCTGGAACAGGCCCGGCGCTCTGGACGCCGTCTGCGCAGCCAGAACCTCCGCCTGCATGGCTTTTGCTTCTTCCTCGGTCATCTTCTCAAACTTGACGAAGTACATCCACGCCGGAACATATCCCTGTTTGACATAGGAAAACCACATCTGCTTGTCCTGCTCGTAGCTGTATGTGATGTCCCCGAAGTTGAAGGACAACTCATATTCTCCAAGCGGAGCCAGCTGCATCAGGCTGGCCAGCGCATCCGCACCCTTCACGGCCTGCTCGATGGCGCATTGCAGCGCATCCCGGTCCGCCTTGATGGTCTGGATGGTGTCCCGATCGTCCGCCTCCACCTGTGTTGCTGTAATCATTCCGGTTTGTCCGTCCAGTACGAACACGCCCTCGGAGAACCCGCACTTGACACCAGCCATGGACAGGTCAAAGTTGATGTCCTTGATTCTGGCGTCCGTCTGGATGGACGGCGCGTGCTCCTTGACGGCGGTGGTATCCGTATCGTTGACGCCCATTCCAAGTCCCTGGACAAACCGAGGCAGCGTGACACCGTTCTGCGTTGCATGCTTGATGACCGCCTGTCCGACAAATGTAATATGCTTGCTGTCCTCGATCTCCGTATTTTTCCGTGAGATCGCCACGTCAATGGCCCGCAGCTCCGTCATGGCGTTTGCAAATACGGAAAGGCCAAGCGGAGAGGAGCGGTCCACCGTGTTTGCGCCAGGTACGCGGAAATAGGAAAACAGCGGCGCGTCAAGCCCTGAAATCCTGGTTTCCTCCTGCATATTTTCCCACTCGTCCACCTGGTTCAGCGCAATCCTGCTTCCAAGCTCCCATTCTCCGCTTCCGACCAGCGACCGGTTTTTGAACGCCTTGTTGGATACCACATACACGCCGCCCTCAAACCTGTGATATTCCAGCCGCGTGTAGCAGGCATTTCCGTGGCTGATATGCTCTGCGAAGATCGCGCCGGTGATCTCTCCGTCGCTGTCAACCTTTGTAATTCCAAACTCCCAGGGAAGCATGATGTCCCAGTCAGAGCCGTTCCACTTTATCATCATGCCGCCCAGCCGAAGCGCATCGGAGATCTCGTCCGGCAGTTTTTTCAGAAGCTTGTCCACGATATCCTGCAGGAATTCAGCCCGGCTTGAACCGGATACTGCAATTCCAAGATCCAGGGCGACCAATTTCGCGCGGGTATCCGAGATATGCTTCGCCATGTTCACGGTCTCGATCTGGTCATCCTTGTTGAGCCACGGCGGTCTCCCGGATGACACACGATCCCACAGCTCGATCTCCCGCTCCATCGCGTCGGAACGGATCAATTCCACGCCGAACACCCGCCCAATGTCCTCGCTGTTTCGCTTAAACATGCCGATCAATCGCCTCCACAGGTTTGTAAAAAAATTCATGCCGCACCACCTCTTGTATCAAACGACCCATTTCAGCTCGGACCGCAGCGCCGTCCGGCAGAAGTACCGCAGCTGGTCCATGCTGTGGTCGTGCTCCTTGATTACAGCGTCCTCCTTGGCTTTTTCGTCCCAGGAGTATGTCTCAAACTCGTCGAATGTGGCCGTGCAGCTCTCGTGGAAGAACAGAACGCCGGAGTTCATGAACTTCGTGACATCCTGGATTCCGTCGACCACATCGTTGTTCGCTTTGACCACCATGTATTGCCCATATTTCTGGATTGTCTCGATGAAGGACGATGCGGAAGGATCGATGATGATATATTCAATCGGTGTTTCCCCGATCATCTGCACAAGCATGGAGTAATACGCTTCGTTGTCCACCCGGTTTGCGCTTCCGCCCCGGTAGTAGAGCTCCCGCACCATGGTGGCCCGCTTCTCAGCCGGATTATATTCATACAGCCCAGCCGCAAATGGGTTCACCGTGCCGTAGTCGATTGACACATAGTACCTGCATCTTGGTTTATATTCCACCGGCTTATGCACCACATGTCTGTCCCGGCTGAACATGGGATAGACAAGGCCCTCTGCTTTCACCCAAAGGCCGAGGATATACCGGCTGTAAAACACGCCGGAATACATGCTCTCATATCTCTTTTTGATCTTCGGCGACAGACTGAAATTGTCCGCCATGGTGAAATGCAGATAAATCACATGTTTCTTTTTCGGCTGGTCGCCTTTGATCCATTCTGTGTAAAACCAGTGCCCTGGCCCATCCGGGTTGCAGTTGAACCAATACTTCGATCCATCAACGGAGCATCTCGCAACAGCTTGATCGACGAAGGATTTAGGCATCAGAACCACCTCATCAAAAAATACGCCCGCCAGCGTCATGCCCTGGATCAGCTTGTAGCTTCCCTCATCCTTTCCGCCGAACAGGTAATAGGTATTCGTGGATTTCCCGTTGGAAATAACCAGCATGTTCTCCTTCGTGTGTTCTTCGATTTCAAATATTCCCTCCACCCAGACCGGCAGGTGTGTGATAACGTTTCTTCGGAGGGACGCAATGGTGTTCCCGCACATGGCAAATACCTGGTTGTCAAATTTGCTCATAGACCACAGCAGGAACCCAACAGACATGGACATGGTTTTCCCAGACCGGATGGCACCGTCGCAAATGATCCCATCCATATCCAGAAATCTATCTCTATTCCACCATGTCAGAGTCAGGATCTGCCGCTTGCTCAATTTCTGGTATATCATCGGTATCCATATCCTCCATGGTGCCGGCAAGAATCACTTCCAGCAGATTGTTTTCCTTTGTCCCTCTGCCAGGCTTGTTTTCTCCCATCAGCTCCATGATCTGCGCAAAAGCCTTGACGTTCCCATTCATGGCATTTTGCAGAATGGACAGCGCCAGAGCCTCAGAGACATTGATGTTCTTGCCTTTCAGCGCTGCAAAGCTCTTCACGTCTCCAATGTCCACGTTTTTCCCGCCTTTTAACGGCATGGACATCATAATTTCCAGAGTTTCCCGCATGGCTTTCCGTTCCCGCCTGGCCTTCCCGGATGCAATGCCGCCTTTCCGGCCGAGCTCCATGGCCTCTGTTCTGTCCCGGACCGGCTGCAGGTTCTCGTCGTTCACATTGCATCACCGCCTTTCATACTCAGGAAACTCTCTCGCTCCATTCTCGCTTCTCTCCCGTTATTTCCAGGCTCAGCAGAATTGCACTGCAGCACTTACAAAGCAAGCGTGACCCTTACCTGGATGTGATCATATATGTAAGAAAGGAAAGAGAAAGGGGGCGCCTTACGGCGTGGTGGTCCCTCACGGGTTCGAACCGTGGACACATGGATTAAAAATCCATCGCTCTTCCTCCTGAGCTAAAGGACCATATAAACACATGGCTCAGTCTCACAGACCGGGCCATGTGATGCAGACAAGATATGGTTTTAAATATAAGGCTCCTCCTGTCGTATCCAACTACAGGAAGCCGGAAGTATACCAAGGAATACATTTTGCATGACGTGCTTTAGGGATGTCTGTCAGAGGAGGTGGCTGCCAGATCACAACCCAAGGAAGGGCGATCCGTTCCGCTGTACATTTCATAATAATCATGATTGCCCTCCCTTCTTTTGATTTTTCTGGACACAAACTGTCCATGGCGGAAGATGCGGGACTCGAACCCACACAGGATTTCTCCTGGACGGTTTAGCAAACCGCTCCGATACCGTTACGGCAATCTTCCGTGTCTATCCATATCACTGCCCGTATTTGTTCCGTTTCATGGTCTTCTGCCACCCTCGGAACTTGTCACGTTCCACAACATCGCGGATGCAGTCCTTTTTGCATCCTTTCTTTCCGGCGTGGCAGATGCAGACGGTCTTTCCATTCACGATATCGATAAAAACCGGGATCTTTTCGGTTGTCTCCATCCTGCCACCTCCGAAAGAAAAGTCATCCGTCCTCAAATGCCAAAAGGAAAGGACGCAGACATGCGTCTGCGCCCCCAGGAGGACATGCGGAGCTGAGAAACGAGGAAGCGGTGGATCAGCGCTTCCATATCGCGGATGAGGATCTCGCCTCTGCTCCGATGGTTATATGGTAACACGGAAACCATAGGACAATCCAGGACATTTCAGGACATTCTAGGACATTTCAGGACAAACTTTCATTGATTTTTTTCATCACCATATTCGACAAATTCAGTTTGCTTGCCTATGTACGCACAATACTCATATTCCAGTGACGCGCCACGGCTCCGAAACCAATCCGGGAGGAAAACAACAATGTCTGCGCTGTCTATCATGGAGAAGCATATGCGCATATAGTCCGCTGGTTTCATGCCCTCCGGAAGCTCGGCAGGACTGATCACGATGTGACCGGTTTTCTCAAGCGCTGATTTTGCTGCGCTGAATTTTTCTCGATATCCTGGATCTCCTGTGATTTTCCCGGCTAAATAGACTTTCATGTCAAATCTCTACCTTTCTGATATTCTCCAGCGCCCGCCCATGTATCCTGGTGACTGCGCGGATCTTACTCTCGTCATCATCATGGTACATACACATGGCAACATCCCGCCACGGCATGCGCTTATAAAATCCATCACCATCGACATATCTGAGCCTCAGGACCTCTTGCTCCATCGGATCTTCGAGAGCGTCGATAGCCTTCCGAATGATGTCCATCTCGGCCAGGTTCGCGTTGATCTGCTCCGAGATCTGCTCTTCATATGTAAGGCGCTTT
This sequence comes from uncultured Clostridia bacterium, assembly GCA_945864925.1. Classification (GTDB taxonomy): domain Bacteria; phylum Bacillota; class Clostridia; order Oscillospirales; family Oscillospiraceae; genus Avoscillospira. The sequence goes on along the minus strand of CAMBCW010000062.1, from coordinate 6,371 downwards.
ATGACGGCGTTTGCCATGCGGTCGCTGGCGCCGGATTGATGGCCAGAACCATCGCTTTCCCGCATGGCCGGGAATTTCTCATTGCTTTTCATTCTGGCGATACGCTCAAGATGATTTTCAGTCTGCGCCTTTAACGCAAGAAATTTGGAAAGTCGTTTCTTTGTAATCGGTTCCAAGAGCATATCCTCCATTGATGTATTTTCGTGTGGATACGAATTATTCTTGATCGGCTTGCAGGTCATACATGCTCCCGCAATTGTCCTGCAGAACCTGGTACACACCTTTGGCAATGGTGTCCACAATCGCCTCCTCGGACGAGTTGGCAATATCCATGTTTGCGTGCTCTACGATCCCATGTATGATCTCATGCCACAGCGTCATGCAACGCTTTTGGTGTCCAGTTCCACTGGTGCCGGACAGCTCGATGACCGAGTCATCAAAGGATATATGCCCATATGCCATTGATGTTCCGTTGTTCAGGTGGTCGACGATTTTCACAGCATACTCCACGCCGCCGATCCTGATTGTATCTGGGATTTTCATTTACATCACCTCAAAAAAAGTTGAAAAATCTCTTGACATACCACGCAACGCGTGGTATAATTTAGACATAAGATAAAGCAAAACAAAACCAAGGAGGAAACGAAAATGTATAACCGCCGCCAGATCATGAGAAACGCTTGGGCCATCCGCCGCACCGCCAACGTCGATATGTCCACCGCTCTTAAGGCGGCATGGGCCCTCGAAAAGGCCATGGTTTCCGCCGAAACCGCCGGCAAGGAAAGCGGCTGGAACTACAAGGTCTGCGCCAACGATTGGGTCAAGTACGGTAAGAACCGCACTTACGTCTCCACCCGTATCTATACCAACGCCTGGAACCTCAAGCGCGAGATCAAGCTCGGCTATGTTGACAACCTCACCGGATCCTTTGTTGCTGCTTAATAAATTTAAATCGATTGATAGGAGGACAATAAAATGACTTACCGCGAAATGATGATCGGCACCGAAGAAACGATTGAATGGTGCGAAGCGCTATCCTTCCTGGCCGGGAAGGTCATCGTAGCCATGACCAATGGAGGAGCTGTTGAAAGCATCCAGATCGACGGCAAAGACGTGATCTGCAGCCAGGACAACATCACCAGAGCTGCGAAGCTTGCGAATGAATGCTATGACCTGTATTCCGGACGGAGCGATGCGTTTATCCTGTTGGATGCAGACCATGAGAAACTTCCTTGCTGCGAGTGCCCCTGGTTTGACGTGTGCACCGCAATGGACGAAGAATGCTAAGGAGGTAATTACCATGGACACCAAAACCTTCTCAATCCTGTTCCAGGAGGCCATCCATGCGCAATCCCGCGACGATTTTGTCTCTGACTGGTCGCTATCCTCCATTTGGGGCGACGATCCGGACGCAGAGATCCCTGCAGACCGTCCGGATCAGCTCGGCTCGATCTGGGATGCAGCCCACCGCAGTGTGCGGGAGATCGCCGCTTTTGCCGGCATGTCCCAGCGCAAACTTGCCGAGCGCTTTTGCATCCCGACCCGCACGATAGAGGACTGGTGCCGTGGCCTGCGCACACCGCCAGATCATGTCCGCCTGATGATGCAAGAGTGCCTTGGACTGGTGGAGCGATGAGAATGAGCGATCTGACCGGACAAACTTTTTGCCATTGGACCGTCTTGTCGATTGCTGAGAGCGACAAGTCCGGCCGGAAACGGTGGCTTTGCAGATGCTCCTGTGGCACAGAGCGCGTAGTCTCTGGATATAACCTGACCAGCGGCAAAAGCGTATCGTGCGGCCATACAGGAGCTTACAAACGGCGTCACGATCTGACCGGCAAACGATTTGGCCGGTTGACCGTGCTTCGCACGGACGGAAAGCATGCCGGCGGAAATCTTTTATGGCATTGCCGATGCGACTGCGGCCAGGAATGCGACGTCGCGGCAAACAATCTCAAAAATGGCCATACGCAATCATGCGGCTGCCAGCAGGCAGAGTCTCAGCAGGACGTAAATACAAGAGTAACGGCGCTTAAGACATCTCCGAATACAGGCCGATTTGATACAAACCTCAAAGCAAAATGCTTTACTATCTCAAACGGATCCAGGACATGGCAAATCCGAAATCTTGCAAATTTTGTCCGAGAGCACGCCGATCTGTTTGGCATCGACGGAACTGACGATCGCGCAGTATACCGCACCGCGAAAGCGTTGTATGACGCCGCATCCAGGCACTACGCATGGCATGGATGGCGCGCCGAAAAAGAAGATCATCCCTCCGACCAGTAGCCACAGGTTACTGGTCAGTTTTTTCATCCCCATCCATCCTGGCCCCGCATTTGGGGCAGTATGGCATTTCAGATAAGTTAACCGGATCGTCCCTGCCGCCCGTTACGTCTCTTACTCGTTCAAAAGTCCATCAACTTTTTATATCTTTCATCCAGCTTCCTCGCTTCTTTGATCAAAGAGTCGGCATGATTTATCACATCGATAGGTATATCAACGATCCTTTTACCTTCATACGGTTTCAGCAGTTCAATATACGCTCGGCTCTTGGCATCGGCCTTGGCCGCAACTCTTTCTGCCTCATTGATCCGCTGTTTCTGCTTTTCGTACAATAGGTCATTGAGCGCTTTGTCTATGTAATTCCATGTTGTATTCGGTCCCATCAGCATCTGGACACGCTTGATCACCCAGAGCAGATCTGCCTTCGAGCACTGGCCAAGAGTCAGTTTTTCATCTTTCCGCATCTCATCACCTTATTCCCCGTAAACACGCCTTCTAGCTTCTTCATACAAGCCAGGATATATGTGAGGATTAAAATTAAACCCATACAAATCATAAAACGTGTCATTTGACATTCTGAACCATTCCGACGCCCAATACATCATACTTTTACCTTTGAATTGTATTAAATCATATTGACTTATCATCACTCAGCACCTTCTTTCCTCCGAATCGCACATTGTTTCGAATAGGCTTCGTTGCCTATCTTATTTAGGCCCCTTCTTTTGGCCGATTCTCTGAGTTTCTTGCGTCGGCAATCCGGACAAAAATACGAATATGGGCCTCCATCGAACACTTGCCCGCAATCTTCACAAATTACTTTAGCTTTCTCTGCCATCAGTCAGGCCTTCTTTCTTCGGTACGCACTTCCATACGAATAAGCCATATTTTCTTTTTTCTCGGACGAAATCATTCGTTTTCAAAAAATCATAGATTTTTTGAATGCAGAACGGTTCTCCTTGTTCGCATTCATCATCCCACTGTTCACAGTCAGGGCAAATGAATGTGCGGCAGAATGTCTGGCATCCTTCTTGGAAGTCGTCGGCCGTCATTCCTTCACACGGATCGATGTAATCCCACAAATCCGATGCAACAGACTTACAAACCATGTGTGCGTCCCATGTGTACATGTCGTCAAGCTTCAGGACGCAATGGTTGTAAATTTCACCGACCTCAATCGTTCCGCCGCAGTAGTCGCAAATATGCGGCTTTCTGGCTTTACGGTCCTTCTCGCTGATGATTTCAACCACCGTCAACACCGCCTATCCATGGAAAAGCAGAGGCTTGGAGGTCTTGGAAGTATGCCCGCAGGTTGTCCTTGTAGAATACGGGGATCTCTTTCTCTGCGCAGAAATCCGCAATCTGGTCTACCCACTCCCGGTGTGGTACTACTTTGTTGGATCGGTTCCCGGTTTCTGCACCCAGTATCACCCACTGCGGCAGGCCGTCTGCCTTTCGCATGTCCACCGGCCCAAGAAGCGGTTCCATGCTCCAAAACGCGTTGATGTTTTTCCCGGGCATCGGGTACATGGCCACCGCGTCATCGTTTGTCACGGTGGATCCATACCAGAAGTTGTCCTCGTGTGGCAGCATGGCCATGCGGTCCAGTTCCAGATATCTGGCAGGATTTTTAGTCAGGAACAGATATCTGTGCTGCGGCGCTCTCATGCAAGCATCCAGCACATCCCGGATCCATTCCGTCGGTACCCAGCTCCCGAACAGGTCCGCCATGCTGCACACAAACACCGTCTGCGGATCTGCCTGCCGTTCCGGCTGGTTCAGGCGGTATCGGTGCAGTGTCGGCTCAAATCCGTATGGGTACGGCGTGGCCCGGAGCTTCTCCTGCAGCACATGGAGGCCGCTGTCCGTCTGGTTGGCGTCCTTCAACCCTGCGTCAAATCTGTGAGCGGTTCGTCTGGCATAGCAGTACGGGCAACCGTGGCGGCACCCGGTTACAGGGTTCCAAGACATGGTGGCCCAGTCAATTTTTGTCTTGTTCATGGTCATCCTCCTTATCCCAACACTTTTTGCACTTCCAGACGCCGTCCCGGCGGTAAATGTTGACCATCGTTCTGCCGCACACCGGGCATGTCTCCTGGTGCCTGATTGGCTTTCCTGGCTTGAAAAGTTTTTCCAAAAGCGTTTTCTCATCATAAAACATGAAATCATACGGATACAAAGCCATCCTCCTCACGGCCACTAATGACCTGTCTGTCATACATATCCTGCAGCTCATCGTCCGAAAAGATGCCAATAGATTTAAGCTCCATAATTGCCTTTGTGTTTTCAACAATATGTGGATCTCTGAGATCGATATTAATCATAATACCTCCTTCGGCGGCTGCGGCATCGGCATCCAGTGGGTTACTTCGTACTCAAAATCGGAGTACCATTGGTCGATCCATTTCTCTCCTGTAAAACACAACGATGTTGGTAATTCTCCGCCTTTTATCATCACGATATATTCCGGAAATTCTCCGAATTCGCCCATATATTTCTTGGTTTCTTCGACGGGAAGATAGTCGTCAACGCTTGTCCACTGCTGAACCGTCACGCCGTTTTCAAGAAGGTATTCCGCAAGATGTTCAATAAATCCGTCAGTCGGAAACTGCAGAATATTACTGCCGACATTATTGAGTAACTCAATCAGCTTTTCACGGTCTGTCATGGTTAATCCTCCTTCGTCTTATTTTTGTATGTATGCTCAATCACAACGTCAATTGTATGACTGTCAACCAAATTTAAGCAAAGAACCTTTGCGTCCGCAAACCGTGTTTGCAGAAATGACCGAAGAATATTTGGAGATCGAACGGAAAACAGCAAACAGTCAAACCCATCATGTTCTCTGAACTCGTCTCTATCTTCCTCAGAATCAAAGACATAGACCGTTAATTTTGCATCATCCGTATAGATCATGTTTACAAGATCGTTAAGATTCATAGTTTGTCTCCAATTCCCCGCCGCAGGCAGCATACCCGGCCAGATCAATCCAGTTGTCCTCCTTGGCGTGGCCGGACGCAATGCGGGCTATTTTCAGCAGCGCCAACATAGCGGCCACGTCGTGCGGCTCCAGAAAGTCGATATTCACGCCGCAGGCCTGTAAATAGTCGGCCCACAGATTTGCGATCACCTCAAAATTTCGCTCCGGGCTTCCATAATCCTGCTCCCGATCCCCGCAAACACACTTGTTTGCAGCTTCCAAAATTTCAGATCTTGTCATCTTTTTTCTCCTTTCCCCGATACACCGGCACCCCATATTTCTCCCGGATCGGCGTCACAAAATCATCCCACTGCTTGATCAGCCCAACCACATCTTTGCTGATCTCTTTCTCCGCATCTTCGGATACCTGGACAATCCTGTATTTCCCATATCCGCCGCGTTTTGACCGTTCCGCGCAATCCCGGAACGTGCTGTCGCAGATGCCAATCCGTTCACTACACTCCTTGGCAGTCCCTTCCATAATCAGGTTCCCTGAGTTGTCAAACACCCGGAACTGTTTGATCGCCCTTGCCATATCAACCCTCCCCGAAGAACTCCGCAAATCGCTCCGCGCCATATTGTCCCTTCGTGACCTCCAGCATCTGCCGGACAGTGTATTGATCCTGTACCTTGTCTCCCAGGCTCTCCACAAAATGCTCCGTCCCCTGTCTGCATGCGCCCGTGATCACCCGGTACATGGTCTTTGCCTCTTCCAGCGTCAATACGCTGTCCATGGTCAAATGACGGTACTGCTCAGATCCACGGTCCGCAGCCGCCTTAAACAGCAGATCCGCAATCCCATCCCGCAGCGTCTTGCAGTGGGCGTAATTCTTCCCGTCAAAAACAACATTTTTTCCAGGAATTTTCCCGATATAGAGCGTGTATCCGTCAATATGCTTGCATTTTCTGACATGGGTCAAAATCCCATCCGCATACAGATACCGTCCCGCAACGTAGTCACCATTTCGGAGTGTTTTCACTTTTCTCCGCTCATTTTTATGGATGCCGGTGCATCCCCTCAGGTCCAGGTAGCCGCCAACTGTCAGGCCATCCGGCAAGCTCGTGATGCCGGTTCCACTCAGGTACAGGGAACCGCCAACTGTCA
>CAMBCW010000061.1 GCA_945864925.1 uncultured Clostridia bacterium | reverse complement strand
AGCTGTAGTCGCGGGGCTTCGGGGCGAACACGATGCCGCCGTGGGTCCACTGGGGTGCGCGGGTGGAACCCTGACGGGCGCGGCCGGTGCCCTTCTGACGCCAGGGCTTGATGCCGCCGCCGGAAACTTCGGCGCGGGTCAGCGCGGACTGGGTGCCCTGCCGGCAGTTGGCCAGGTGGTTCTTGACCACATCATGGACAACAGACTCATTGGGCTCGATGCCGAAAACAGCCTCGGAAAGTTCGATCTCGCCGATCTGCTTGCCGGTCATATCGTATACATTGGTCTTAGGCATGATTTACTCTCCTCTCCTTAGCGGTTTCTTGCGGAAGCCTTCTGCGGGTTGACGCGGGCGGAAGCCTTCTGCGGGTTGATGCTGACGGCGGTAGCAGCCTGCTTGACGCGGTTGTTCTTGACGGTGTTCTTGATGCAGACCACGCCGCCCTTGGGGCCGGGGATCGCGCCGCGAACAACAACCATGTTCAGCTCAGCATCAACTTTCACCACATCCAGGTTCTGGATGGTAACCTGTTCAACGCCCATCTGGCCGGCGCCGATCTTGCCCTTGAAAATCCGGGAAGGATCGGAGCAGGAGCCCATGGAACCGGCATGCCGGTGGACAGGGCCGCCGCCGTGAGTGGTGGGGGTTCTCTGGGCGTTCCAGCGCTTGATGACGCCCTGGTAGCCATGGCCCTTGGAGATGCCGGTCACGTCGACCTTTTCGCCGGCGGCGAACACGTCAGCCTTGACGGTGTCGCCCACGTTCATGTCGGCGGCCTTCTCCAGGCGGAACTCCTTCAGGTACTTCTTGGGGCTGACTTCAGCCTTCTTCAGATGGCCCAGCTCCGGCTTGCTCAGCTTGGATTCCTTGACGTCCTCAAAGCCCAGCTGAACCGCGCTGTAGCCATCGCGCTCGGTGGTCTTCTTCTGAACCACGACACAGGGACCGGCCTCGATGACAGTAACCGGAATGACCTTGCCGCTCTCATCGAAGATCTGGGTCATGCCCACTTTTTTGCCGATGATTGCTTTCTGCAGTTGCATTGTGTTTTTCCTCCTAATTTAGGTTATTGGTTGGCAGACATAGCCATTGGGGAGCCATTGGTCTGTCAACATGACCCGTCCGTCCTCTTTCTGACGGACCGTGGCGGGCAGCTGAAATCTAACGTGGATTACAGCTTTATCTCAATCTCAACGCCAGCGGGAAGGTCGAGGCTCATCAGAGCTTCCACAGTCTTCTGGTTGGGGTTGAGGATATCGATCAGTCTCTTATGGGTTCTGCGCTCGAACTGCTCGCGGGAGTCCTTGTACTTATGGACAGCGCGAAGGATGGTGACGACCTCTTTCTTGGTGGGCAGGGGGATGGGGCCGGACACGGAAGCGCCGTTGCGCTTGGCAGTCTCGACAATCTTCTCTGCACTCTGGTCGATGAGCTGATGATCGTAAGCCTTCAGGCGAATTCTGATCATTTCCTGGTTTGCCATATTGGTGTTTTCCTCCTTGATTACGTACTCAGTCTGCAAGTCTGCTGGGTACGGTCGAGAACCTTTATCCGCTTGGCCGTGTGTATCATTCCTCAACACGGAAAAAAGGCCGACGTTTGTCGGCCGAACAATCCCGATTTGCGGCGATATACGCAATATTCCGCCAGCAAAATCTCGGTTCTCAGCCGCCCGATGACCGGACATACTCTGCGGAAGTTACCGTTTCTTCAACGCAATCTCCCGCTTCATCGCATACTGCGCCCATTCCTCTGAACACGCGCTCAATTAGTATACAAGAAATCCCCCTTGGTGTCAAGGGGGATTTCTCCGTTTTTCATAATTTTTTTCAAATCTTTTCGGCTAAAACAGAGAATTTCAAGTCTTCTCCCTGCACCGGACACAGGCGGCGCGCGCCACACCGTTTTAATATGCCACGCCCCAGTAGATGCTGTGCTTGGCCGGCTTGCCGCAGATGGGGCACACATCGCTCAGATGCTCCTGCTCCAGGGGCATGCAGCGGGAGGACATGCCCGCCTCGTCCTTCATCTTCAGCTCGCACTCCAAATCGCCGCACCACATGGTCTTGATGAAGCCGCCCTTCTCTTGCTGGAGCTGTCTGGCCTCCTCCAGGGAGAATGCCGGGTAGATGTGCTCATCCAGGTTGCGCTTGGCTTTTTCATACATGCCCTGATGCACCAGCGCCAGCTGCTCTTCCACAGCGGCCTCCAGGTCCTCCAGCTTCACGACGGTCTTTTCGCCGTCATTACGGCGGACCAGGACGCACTGGTCATTCTCCAGATCCCGGGGGCCGCACTCCACACGCAGCGGCACGCCCTTCATCTCATACTCGGCGCACTTCCAGCCCATGGACTGGTCGGAGTCGTCCATTTTCACCCGGTAGCCAGCTGCAGTCAGGCGGTCCCGCAGTGCGCAGGCGCCCTCCAGAACGCCGGCCTTGTGCTGGGCGATGGGCAGAACCACCACCTGGATGGGGGCAACCTTCGGCGGCAGGACCAGGCCGTTGTTGTCGCCGTGGGTCATGATGATGCCGCCGATCATCCGGGTGGACACGCCCCAGCTGGTCTGATGGGGGTTATGGAGCTGGTTGTCCTTGCCGGTGAAGGTGATGTCGAAGGCCTTGGCGAAGCCGTCGCCGAAGTAGTGGCTGGTGCCGGCCTGGAGGGCCTTGTGGTCGTGCATCATGCACTCCACGGTGTAGGTCTCCTCGGCGCCGTTGAACTTCTCCTTGTCGGTCTTGCGGCCTTTGATGACGGGCATGGCCAGGACGTTCTCCATAAAGTCCGCATAGATATTCAGCATCTGCTGGGTCTCCTGACGGGCGTCCTCCTCCGTGGCATGCATGGTATGGCCCTCCTGCCACAGGAACTCCCGGTGGCGCAGGAAGGGGCGGGAGGTCTTTTCCCAACGCAGAACGGAGCACCACTGGTTGTATTTCTTCGGCAGATCCCGGTGGGAATGGATAATGTTCTTGAAATGCTCGCAGAACAGAGTCTCGGAAGTGGGCCGGATGCAGTAGCGCTCCTCCAGCTTTTCGCTGCCGCCATAGGTCACCCAGGCGCACTCCGGGGCAAAGCCCTCCACATGGTCCTTCTCCTTCTGAAGCAGGGACTCGGGAATCAGCATGGGCATGGCCACGTTCTCATGGCCGGTGGCCTTGAACATGCCGTCCAGAATTTTCTGAATATTTTCCCAGATGGCGTAGCCATAGGGGCGGTAGATGAACATACCCTTGATGGAGGAATAGTCAATCAACTCCGCCTTTTTGCACACATCCGTGTACCACTGGGCAAAGTCCACCTCCATGTCGGTAATTTGTTCCACTTTTTTCTCTTTTGCCATATTCTTCTCTTCCTTTCGGAACGGTTTAGTCTCAGTATACCTATTCTATCACACTTGTCAATCCCCACGGCATACAATGGGATACATTATTTAAAGGAGTGTGCCTATGGACGAATTTCTCATCTGTCTGGATCCCGCCACTGCCCGTTTTTATGACATCGTCGCAAGAACTGCCCATCTCACCACGGAGCAGGTTCTGCAGGACGCCCTGTTCAAACTGGCAGGCGAGCTGTCCCTGGAAGCCCTGGCAAAATCACGCCATTGAGGATTGCAATCCCACATTCGTTTGGTATAATATAGGCACATTATAATAGTAGGAGTATACGGCTATGAAATCCATACGCGATATTTATAAAATCGGCAAAGGTCCCTCCAGCTCCCACACCATCGGCCCGGAGCGGGCTGCCCGGTATTTCCGGGAGCAATCCCCCGACGCCGATGCCTTCCAGGTGGACCTGTTCGGCTCCCTGAGCAAAACCGGCAAGGGCCACGGCACCGACCGGGTCCTGCGGGAGGTTCTCTCTCCCCTGCCCACAGAAATTATATTCCGCAAGGATATGCCGGAGGATGTGCATCACCCCAACACCATGGACTTCACCGCCTTCCGCGGCGGACAGGTCTGCGGGACGCTCCGGGTAGAGAGCATCGGCGGCGGCGACATCCGTTTCGAGGGCCATGAGGAACTGGAGCTGCCGGAGATCTATCCGGAAAATTCCTTTGCCGAGATCGACCAGTTCTGCCGTTTCCGGGGCCTGGATCTGGCGGAGTATGTGGAAATCAACGAGGGAGAGGATATCTGGGAGTTCCTGTCCACCATCTGGGAGACTATGAAGCGCTCTGTCCAGGAGGGACTGCAGGCGGAAGGCATGCTGCCCGGCGGCCTGAAGGTGGAGCGGAAGGCCAAGATGCTCTATGAGAATCCGGCCCCCAACGAGGTACCCCAGGTACGGGAGTGCCGCATTGTCTCGGCCTATGCCTTTGCCGTCAGTGAGCAGAACGCCGATTGCGGCACCATCGTCACAGCCCCCACCTGCGGCGCCTGCGGTGTGGTTCCGGCGGCTCTGGTCTATGTGCAGCAGCGCCGGAACCTCAGCGATGAGCAGATGCTCCGGGGGCTGGCCGTGGCGGGCCTTATCGGCAATCTGGTGAAGCAGAACGCCTCCATCTCCGGCGCGGAGTGCGGCTGTCAGGCGGAAATCGGCACAGCCTGCTCCATGGCTGCCGCCGCCCTGACCTACCTGTTCGGCCTGAAAACCCATCAGATCCAGTATGCCGCGGAGATCGCCCTGGAGCACCACCTGGGCCTGACCTGCGACCCCATCTGCGGCCTGGTGCAGGTGCCCTGCATCGAGCGGAACGCCGTGGCGGCCATGCGGGCCATGAACTCCTGCAACCTGGCCTACTTCCTCTCCGATACCCAGCGGATTTCCTTCGACATGGTGGTCAAAACCATGTACGAAACCGGCATCAACCTGAACCAGCGCTTCCGGGAGACCTCGGAGGGCGGCCTGGCCCGGATGTTCAACCGCCGCCGGCACGAGCTGTGATCATGACAGATGCTTTCCAAACCAGATGCGCCGCGGCGCATCTGGTTCGTTGTTTTCCGGATCGTCCGAAAACCATGCCGCCGGGTGAGCGGCACGGAAAATCTGTTGACATTCCGCCGGGCCTGTGATATCATTCCAATAACATAGTATGTTAATTGGTTTATAACAGAAATGAGGCACTGTACCATGCAGGAATCAAGCAACTACGGCTTTGCCACCCGGGCGGTCCATGTGGGCAACGAGGTGGGCAAAGACAGCGGCGCCATCAAGCGCCCCATCACCATGGGCAACAGCTATGCTCTGCCCTATGATCCAACGGATATGAACTGGTCCAGCGCCAGCGGGAACCTGTACACCCGCAACGGCGGCACCAACCAGAAGTACCTCCAGGAACGAGTGGCGTCTCTGGAGGGCGGAGAGGACTGCGTGGTGCTGGCCTCCGGCGTGGCGGCGCTCAGCGGCCTGTTTTTTGCCCTGCTAAAGCAGGGAGACCATGTGATTTTCTCCAGTGTAACCTATATCGCCGTCTACCGGCTGCTGCATGAGCTGTTCAACAACAAATTCGGCGTGGAAACCACTCTGGTGGACACCTCTGACCCCGCCAACGTGGAAGCTGCCATCCGCCCCAATACCAAGCTCATCCACATCGAAACCCCGGGCAATCCCACTCTGACCATCTCCGACATTGCAGCCATCGCGGACATTGCCCACCGCCATGGCGCCCTGCTCAGCGTGGACAATACCTTTGCCTCACCCTATAACCAGCGTCCCATTGAACTGGGGGCAGACTTCGCAGTCGAGAGCCTGACCAAGTATGTCAATGGCCACGGCGATGCCATGGGCGGCGCCATCGTGGGCAAAAAGGAGTATCTGGATCAGATCCGGGCCGTCTCCCAGGTGAACCTGGGCGGCGCCATCAGTCCCTTCAATGCCTGGCTGATCATGCGCGGCTCTGTCACGCTTCCCCTGCGGATGCGCCAGCACAACGAAAATGCCATGCAGGTGGCCCGGTGGCTGGAGGCGCAGCCCTGCGTCAGCTTCGTGGCCTATCCGGGCCTGGAGCGCCACAAGGGCCATGCGGTGGCAAAAAAGCAGATGGCGCCCGGCTTCGGCGGTGTCTTATCCTTTGGCCTGAAAGCCGACCACGATACCCACAACCGCTTTGTCAGCCATCTGAAGGTCATCACCTCCGCCGTCTCTCTGGGCCACGACGAAAGTCTCATCGTGTTCCTGGGAGAAAATGACGAGCGGCAGTACCTCTACCCTCCGGAATTCCACAACGGATTTTTCCGTTTTTCCGTGGGAATCGAGGACGCCGCGGACATCATCGCGGATCTGAAGCAGGCATTGGAACAGGTTGGTCTGCTTTAAACATGGAGCAGGAGGCATATGTTATGGAACCGGCTTTACAGGAAAAATATCTGGCCCTGCAGGCATCTCTGAAGGCGCTCGGCAGTGTGGCCGTTGCTTTCTCCGGCGGCGTGGACTCCACGTTTCTGCTGCGGGTGGCCCACGACGTTCTGGGGGATGGGGCCGTGGCCGTCACCGCATCGTCCTGCTCCTTCCCGGAGCGGGAGCTGCTGGAGGCGCAGCGTTTCTGCACCCAAAATAATATCCGGCATATCATCTGCAAATCGGAAGAACTGGACATTGCGGGCTTCCGGCAAAATCCCAAAAACCGGTGCTATCTGTGCAAGCACGAGCTGTTTGAGAAAATCTGGGCCATTGCAAAAGAGCACCAACTGGCTGCCGTGGCGGAGGGCTCCAACACCGATGATACCGGCGACTACCGCCCCGGTCTGGTCGCTGTGGCGGAGTTGGGCGTCAAAAGTCCCCTGCGGGAGGCGGGCCTGAACAAGGAAGAGATCCGGGCGCTCTCAAAAGCGCTGGGGCTGCCCACCTGGAACAAGCAATCCTTCGCCTGTCTGTCCTCCCGGTTTGTCTACGGAGAGACCATCACCGAGGAAAAGCTGAAAATGGTGGATCAGGCCGAGCAGCTGCTTCTGGACCTGGGATTTCACCAGGTTCGCGTCCGCATCCACGGCACCATCGCCCGCATTGAGCTTCTGCCTCAGGAGTTTGAGAAGCTGCTGTCAGAGGACGTGCGGAAAACAGTCTGCCGGCGATTCAAGGCCCTCGGCTTTTCCTATGTCACCCTGGATCTGCTGGGATACCGCACCGGCAGCATGAATGAAACGCTCTAATTCAAAGCACGGAGTTCCTGCGGATTTTTGACCTCTGCTACGGGGCGCTTCGCCGTGAACCGGCCCCAGGGCGTCAGATCACATAATCATTGCCGTCGGTGTCCCGGAGCATGAGATCCGCCACGGTGACGCTGTCCAGATAGTCGGCGATCACTTTGTCAAGCCCCTGCCACAGGGGCAAGGTGCGGCAATCTGCCACCCGCGGGCAGGCAGCCGCGCCGGATTCCAGGCAGGCCACCGGCGCCAGCGTCTCCTCTGTCAGCCGCAGAATGCTGCCGGCGGTATACTGATCCGGGGCGCGGTTCAGCTTGTAGCCGCCGCCTTTGCCCCGGAGGCCCGTCACCAGATTGGCCTTCACCAACATCTTGATGATGCTCTCCAGATACTTTTCCGAAATCTCCTGCCGCTCCGCGGTGACCTTCAGCGGGATAAACCCGTCCGCCTGGTGCTCCGCCAGGTCTATCATCACCCGCAGGGAGTAGCGTCCTTTTGTGGAAACCAGCATTCCTGCTCCCTCCTTCTGTATAAACCCTATGATACCATATGGTAAATAGGAGAATCAACGTGAATCTTGTGCGCCGCCCTCTTGACAACCGGTATGTCCGGGCATATAATCGCATGAACCTACTCGAAAATTTGGTATTCCTGCAGATCCCTGAACGCACCGCTGACCAGCTGTTCGGCCAATCCCGCTCCTTGCGGATTGCACCAGTTCTCTCTTGAAAACGTTCCGTTTCCGTAAGGTTTCAGGAGAAAAGGAGGCTGCCTTTGGTCGGCAGCCTCCCTTTTCAGGCAGCTTAGGACGCGTATATATCCTGCAGACGCAAAAAAGGCCCGGAACCGGCCGGAAAGAAGCAGGACGAACTTCATGTGTGAACTCTTCGGTATCAGCTCTGAACAGCAAATCCCCGTCAACGATTTACTGCGGGAATTTTATTCTCACAGCGTACGGCACCCCAACGGATGGGGGCTGGCAACCTTTTGCGGCGGCACAGCCTCCATCGAGAAAGAGCCCGTTCAGGCCTCCAACAGCGCCTACCTGAGAGAACGGCTCTCCGACACCATCCAGGCCTCCACCCTGCTGGCCCATATCCGTCTTGCGACAGTTGGCAGCATAGCCTACAGTAACTGCCATCCCTTTGTCCAGCAGGATTCCTGCAGCCGCTGCTGGGTACTGATTCACAACGGGACCATTTTCCACGGTTCCGGCCTTGCACCCTACCAGAGCCTGCAGCAGGGCAAGACGGACAGCGAGCGAATTCTGCTGTATCTGGTGGATCAGGTCAATCAGCGCCAGGCCGCAACGGGACATCCGCTGGACGCTGCGGAGCGGTTTCAGCTCCTGGACCTCCTGCTGTCGGATCTGTCCCTGGGCAACAAGCTGAATCTCATGCTCTATGACGGCGAACGCTTGTATGTCCACTGCAACTACGCCAATTCCCTGTATGTCTGCGAGCAGGACGGCGCCGCCGTCTTCTGCACCGTTCCGCTGCAGGCTGGACATTGGAAGCCGCTGCCCTTCACCACCCTCTGCGCCTACCAAAACGGACGGCTTGTCCTAGCGGGCCAGCCCCATGGACATGCGTATGTGGACAATCCGGAGAACATGTCGTTTTTGCTTGCTGCTCAAGCCAATCTCTGAGGTACACAGTAAGCTCCTGGTCCACGGGGCGGATCCGGCTGTCAGGTTGGATTCCCCCCGTTTCTGTTGGGAGAATACAGCTTATTCCGCCTGTTCAGAAGCCTGCTTATCCTCCAGATTGACCGTTTCTTTCATAGCCACGGCGCAGGCCAGGTCGCCCAGCACATTGCAGCAGGTGTCGCCCATATCGCACAGGGTGTTGATGCTGATATACACGCCCATCACACCGGCAGGCAGTCCCGCAATGGTAGCCAGCGCGGCAAAGGAGGCGATGGCGCTGCCAGGGACGCCGGGAGCGCCGATACTCAGCAGGGTGTTGCTCAGCAGCACGACTGCCAGCATGCTGAAGCTGATCTCCACGCCGCAGGCGTTGGCAAAAAACACAATCATAAAGGACATGACCACCGATACAGCGTCCATGTTGATGGTAGCGCCCAGGGGCAGGGCCAAGGCGGAAATTTCATTGGGCACCCCCAGTTCATCGGCGCAGCGCTTGCTGATCGGCCGTGTCGCGGAACTGGAGCAGGTGCCAAACGCATTGAGGGCCGCCGGCATGACCTTGGCGAAGAAAGTGCGGATTCTGCATTTCCCAAGGAGCTTCACAATGCCGCCGTAGACAATCACAATATACAGGAGCATGGTTACATACAAGGCGATCAGCACGGTTCCCAACGCTTGGTGTCCGTTCCATTAGCATAGACAACCGAAGCAATGGAACAGAACACACCGGCCGGTGTGCAATACATGACGCCGGAGATGATCTTCAGGGAGATCTCATTGACAGCCTCCGCCACTTTTACAAAGGCAGCGGCTTTCTCGCCCAGGAGCAGGCAGGTGATGCCGACAATCACTGCAAAGACCAATACCTGCAGCATGTCACCATTGGCAAAAGAGGCAATGGGATTGGACGGGATCAGGTTCTTGACCGTGTCCATAAGGCTGGTGAACTGCGCAGCCTCCACGCTGCTTTCCATCATCTCAATGGTGACGCCGCTGCCCACGCCCAAGGCCTTGGGCAAAAACAGTCCCAGCAAGCTGGCAAACAGCGTTGTGCCGATGAAATACAGCAGGGCCTGCGCCCCGACCTTGCCGGTGGCGGAAATGCTGCCGATGCCCTGGATACCCACAATCAGTGAACAGAACACCAGGGGATAGATCATCATACGCAGGGCGTTCATGTACAGGCTTCCGGCCAGGTCCACCACGGGCAGCAGGAACTCATAGCGTCCCGGCATGAACAGGCCGAACAGGATGCCCAGAACCAGGCCGGCAAAGATGGCCAGCGTAATGTTGAATGATTTTTTCTTTTTCATTTTGACAATCTCCTTGGTATAAATTAAACGCCCGCCTTCTGGATAGAAGACGAGCGCTGAACCCGTGGTACCACTTCTGTTCATTCCGGAACTCCGGAACCTCTCTTCGGGAATCTGACAATCCCCTTCGCTGTAACGGGCGTCTCCGCTGCGTCCTGGCAATTGCTCGGATGCAGTGCTCCGGAACCATGTTCGCCTGTGCCTGCCCGCCCCCTCTCAGCATCCGGCGGCTCTCTGTGCAGCAACCAGCAGGGTACTCTTTCCTTCATCGCAGCTTTCCTATTTCTTTTCTGCTTTCAGTATACGGAAAAACCGATTCCTTGTCAAGAACAAAAATAGTATGAAAATAGGTTTTATACCTGACAGCAAAGGAGGCCGCCCTGAGGCGGAAATTTACGGAGCAGATTCTGTCCATCGGCGCAGTGTTGGTCATGGTACTCGGCCTCGCCATGCTGTCCCAGGGCGGCTCTTTAAGCGGCTGGCTGCCGCCTGACCTGGTGCTGCTGATTGCGTTGTGTGTCTGCGGCGCTCTGCTCCGGTCAGAACCCACAGCCGGCGTGCTGCGCCCCACATGATTTCAGAATGGATGATTATGGATATGCGCCGTTTTCCTCCAACACAGCAATCCAAAGAATGCGGATATAACAGGCCTCGTGAAAAAACAAATCGACAAGCTTCTGTCGAAGCTTGTCGATTTTGGCAGGGGATGAGGGATTCGAACCCCCGCAAACGGAGTCAGAGTCCGGTGTGCTACCGTTACACAAATCCCCTATTTAAGCGCGTCTTTCCAAAACGCATTTATTATTATACTCAGAAATCAGATTTTGTCAAGCAGTAATTTATTCTTTTTCTCTTTCTGTCCTGCAGTAGCGCCGGTTTCCCTTGCGTTTCCTTTTTATTTGCGCTATACTTTTTGGTAGAAAACAACGAAAAGGAGCTGGATCATATGAACCTGCAGCAAACTGTTCTGGGTCTGGAACTGGGATCCACCCGGATCAAGGCGATTTTGTTGGACGAGCATCATCTGCCTGTGGCTTCCGGCAGCTTCGACTGGGAAAACCAGCTGATGGACGGTATCTGGACCTACTCCATGGACGCTGTCCATGCCGGCGTGCAGGCCTGCTTCGCCAGCCTGGCCCGGGATGTGGAGGAGAAATTCGGCCAGAAGCTGACCACCGTGGGCGCCATGGGTGTCTCCGGTATGATGCACGGCTACCTGCCCTTCGACCGGGACGGAAATCAGCTGGCGGCGTTCCGCACCTGGCGCAACACCATCACTGGCCAGGCCGCCGGCGTCCTCAGCGAAGCCTTCGGTTTCAATATTCCCCAGCGCTGGAGCGTGGCGCACCTCTACCAGGCCGTCCTCAACGGCGAGGACCATCTGCCCCGGCTGGACTATCTGACCACCCTGGCCGGCTACATCCACTGGCGGCTCACAGGCCGGAAGGTTCTGGGCGTGGGAGAGGCCAGCGGTATGTTCCCCATCGACAGCGACCGCATGGACCTGTCTCTTATACACATCTCCGAGCCCACGAGACGTAGAGGAATCT
>CAMBCW010000060.1 GCA_945864925.1 uncultured Clostridia bacterium | reverse complement strand
GTTGTTGGGTGCTTGGATACCGCAAAGAAAACTGGCAATTGTTCAGTAGACATTAGGTACTTCTGAGGACTTTGATCAAAAGTAGTATGACAAAGGAAGACTGGGCCTGTCGCGAAAAGCGCAACATACACAAAAGATGACTGCACCCGAAGGCTCCCCTTGCACAGGGGAGGCTTCGGGTGCAGCCTGCGTTTGTGCAAAATTGCAATTTTGCGACAGGCCCGGTTTTGACTAAAAGATTATGCCTTTTCTTACAGCCACAGCCAGCCCAGGGCTTCCACGCCGGAGCAGATGATGGCATCGTCGGGGGCTTCGGGATGGCGGATGTTGTGAATCAGCCGCTTCATCTCGTGGTAGGGGAACATGCAGCTCTTGACGCCGGTTTCGCCGACGGGGTTGATGTCGAAGAACATCTCCTTGGCGATGGCGAAATCCCGCTCGTTGAGGTCGAGAATTTCATCGAGGATGGCATCCTTCTTCACCGGATCGGTCTCAGCCTCATAGCGCAGGCCGGCCAGGGCCATGTCGTAGATTACAGCGTTGCGGCGCTCGGCGTTCTCCCACTTGTCGAAGTGGGGCAGCCAGGGCCGCAGGGCTGGATCGTCCCAGGCGGCCCGCTGGAGCTTGTGGATGGTTTCCAGCATTTGGGGATGCCGGGCTTTGGCGGCCTCGATGGCGGGCACGTCCTGGGGCTGCACCTTGTTCTTCTGGAAGGGGAAGGCCGTGGTGTACAGGGGCAGCTGGCTCTCGTGGATGGTCAGCATGTTCTCCATGACCCACAGCACGTCGCCGCCCAGCTTGCCGAAGTTCAATTCCGCTGCCCGGGCATAGAACTCCTCGTTGGACATCTGGGAGCCCCAGCCGAAGTTGCCGTGGGCGAACAGGTGCATGGGCAGGCCATACCACTCGAACATAAAGCCGTTGATGCCGTGGACGCCCCGCTGGACGCTGCCCCGGTGCTGGCGGATGTCGGTCTCGATGGTCTGCTCGTTGGCCTCGTCCTCATAGCGGAGCATGTTGCTCTGGAAGGTCCGGTAGAGTCGGCCCATGGTGGAGGTGATGGAGTTGGACTCGGAGTCGCGGCCCCAGATGTTGTCCTTGCCGAAGGCGTCGCACCATTTGTCAAACTCTCCCTCGGGGACGTACAGGCCCGGTGCCCAGAACAGCTTGATGCCCTTGGGCATGGTTTCCACGCACTCCCGCAGGAATTCCGGATCCTTCTCCAGAGGCGGCTGGCGGAAGGCCCGGATGCCGATGACGATGTCGGGGTTGATGGCTTTGACGGCGTTCCAGATATCGTTCAGCAGCCACATATTGGCCTTGTGCTTGGCCTCGCCGGGGGTCTTGGAGATGGCGTGCCAGCGCTTGCGGCAGCCCTCGCACTCGCAGAACCAGAAGCCCTCCTCGCTTTCCTCCAGGGTGTAGCCGTCGAAGCCCAGGCGGGCGATGTGCTCCATGGACTCGATGATGTAATCATGGGTGCCGGGATAGCTCAGGCACAGGGAATCGAAGTCGTTGAGGAAGCCCTGGGTGGCCGGAGGCTTCATCCGGGCCTCGGGGTGCTTGATGGTATAGGCGCCGTTGTAGGAGTTGAGACCCACATAGGCGAAGATTTTCACGCAGAACTTGTGGGCCAGCTGAATGAAGCGGTCCAGGAACGGCTCTTCCAGGTTGGGGTGGGTGTAGCGTACCGTGAGCCAGCGGCGGTTTTCGGCGTTCCAGATCTTCACCGGCACGTCCCGGAACACGGTCTCGGGGTGGCCCGGCAGATCAAAGGGCCAGTAGCCGTACATGACCAGGTTGAACTGGTTGATTTTGTTGTCCAGGCAGATGTTGAGATACTCCGCCCACTCGTCGTAGCCCCAGAGCTGGCTGTCGAAGCCCAGACGGCCGTAGCCGGCGTACCAGGAGAAGGTCTGGGCGATGGCTCGCACCGGCAGGGAGGGCCAGTCCACGATGGAGCACAGCGGCAGGCGGCCGTCCGCCAGCAGCAGCTTCAGGGTGGTCAGGCCGTTGATCAGACCGGCCCGGCCCTCATGGCGCAGGGTGACGCCATCGGCGGCCACATCCAGAGCATAGCCCTGATCCAGCAGCAGATCCCGGCGTTCACAGTCCACGCCGTCCAGACTGCAGACGACGGTCAGAGGGAAGCCCTCGTCGACAGAAAAGGCAATTTCCGGATGATTCCAGAACCGCAGACGGCAGAGCTCCGGAACCTCGGCGTCATCGGCCCGGACGCGGAACACGGAGACAGCGTCCGTAAAGCCGCCCAACTCCCGCAGCAATTTCGGTTCGGGCAGAATATTGATCATAAGGCATTCCTCCTTGGCGTTTTTTGTATATTGTGTATATTATCAAGGAATCCGGCGGTAAAGTCAACGACTTTGCCGCCGGGTTCTCCTTTTTTGACGAAGAGATAGAAAGTGCAGGCCCAGGTTTGTGAGAGTTTACGAAAATGGAGATATCATAGGGGCGGCCCGGTGTGGCCGACCAGGGATGCCGTGTCCGTAGAATCCGTAGGGCGGGCTGACCCCAGCCCGCCGGAGGGCACCGGGGATTCGGAAGATGGGTTCCGGCAAATCGCACTGCCGGCAGGCGGCGGCCAGGGGTCTGGCCGCCCTACGTCCTTTGCCTTTCCTCGCAATGACAGGCGTTTGAAACAGGGCTGCGCCCTCACGGCTCCAGAAACTGCCGGAACGCCGTGGGCAGGGCGTATTCCGCCGGCCTGCCGTGGACAAACCCCTCCGGCAGCGTCCGGCACCGGATGTACCAACCCCGCATCTCCCACTGAACGTGGGTGAAGATGTGCGTTTTCTCCGAGGAGCGCTCCACCTCCTCCGGAATTGCCCCCCAGGCGTCCAATTGCGCCAGGACCTGGGACAGTTCCAGCTTTCCGGGAACATGGGGAAATTCCCACAGACCTGCCAAAAGTCCGCTTTCCGGCCGCTTGTCCAGGGCGTAGGCATGGTCCTGGTGGAGCAGGAACACGGTCATTTCCTCCATCCGGCGGGGCTTTTTGGCGCTTTTTACCGGCAATTCCGTCTCAATCCCATCCCGGTGGGCCAGGCAGATGCGGGAGAGGGGGCAGCGTTCACATTGGGGTGTGCCGTTGGGTCCGCAGACCGTGGCGCCCAGCTCCATGAGGGCCTGGGTGAAATCCCCGCAGCGGCCCGCCGGGTAGACCTGTTCCAGGCTGGCCGTCAGGGCTTTTTTGGTCTGAGGGCGGTCAATGGGGGAGGCGTCCGCCGCCAGACGGCTGCAGACCCGCAGGACGTTGCCGTCCACCGCCGGGGTGGGAAGTTCAAAGCAGATGGAGCCGACGGCCCCGGCAGTGTAGTCCCCGATGCCGGCTAGGGCGCGGATCTCAGCATAGGCGGCGGGGAAGATGCCGCCGTGGAGCTCCATGATCTGCCGGGCGGCCTTCTGCAGATTCCGCACCCGGCTGTAATAGCCCAGGCCCTCCCAGAGCTTGTTCAGCTGCTCCTGAGGGGCTTCCGCCAGAGCCTCGATGGTGGGCAGAGCGTCGAGAAACCGGGCGTAGTAACCCTTGACGGCCTCCACCCGGGTCTGCTGCAGCATGATCTCCGACAGCCACACATGATAGGGCTCCCGGTCCCGCCGCCAGGGCAGATCCCGTTTGTTGCGTTCATACCAGGGCAACAGCAGCCCGGGAAGGGAAGAAAAAAGACTGTCCATAGGATCCTTTCTGTAAGAAGAAACATAAAGCGCCGTACGTCCCGCAGGGCGCACCATCAAACACCATGCTGTAGGGCGCGACGACCTCGGCGCGCCGTTTGGCAGTTGTGGAAAGGACGCAGCTGCCTGCAAGCGGCACGCCCGGTGGTCGTGCCCTACAAAAGCATGTTCCGTTTACCGGCGTGTAGGGCGTATCATTGCCCTTATTATACTTCTTGCATTTATTTCTGTCAAACCGGGTGGAAATTTCTGAAGAATTCAGTATAATAATTTCAAAGGAGGATGCCTATGGGAAACCTTTCACAAAAGCGCCTGTTCCTGCTGGATATGGATGGGACGATTTATCTGGATGACGACCTGTTTGACGGCACCGTGGATTTCCTGCACTATGTCCGGGAGATCGGCGGGAAGTACCTGTTTCTCACCAACAACTCCTCCCGCAGTGTGGAGGCCTATGTGGAAAAAATGGCCCGGCTGGGAATCCAAACCACGACGGAGGACTTCCTG
The DNA here is from genome assembly GCA_945864925.1 of uncultured Clostridia bacterium. GTDB lineage: Bacteria > Bacillota > Clostridia > Oscillospirales > Oscillospiraceae > Avoscillospira. The sequence goes on along the minus strand of CAMBCW010000060.1, from coordinate 7,490 downwards.
ACCTCCGTGGATGCCACGGTGCTGTTCCTGCGGGAGCATTATCCCGGCAAGCTCTGCTATGCCTCCGGCACCAAAACCTTCCGGGAGCAGCTGGCCCAGGGCGGAATCCGCATCACGGACCACCTGGAGGACGGCATCGACGTTCTGGTGGCGGGCTTTGACACGGAGCTGACCTTTCAGAAGCTGGAGGACAGCTGCATTCTGCTGAACCGGGGCGTGGACTTCATCGCCGCCAACCCGGACTGGGTCTGTCCCACCTGGTATGGCTATGTGCCGGACTGCGGCAGCGTCTGTGAGATGCTTTTCCGGGCCACGGGACGGCGTCCCAGATTCATCGGTAAGCCCCAGCCGGAGATGGCGCTGCTGGCCATGGAGCGGTTTGGCTACGACAAGGCGCAGACCATGGTGGTGGGAGACCGGCTCTACACGGACATTGCCTGCGGCATCAACGCCGGCATCGATGCCTGTTTTGTCCTGTCCGGGGAGGGAACCCTGGAAGATTTGAAAACCAGCGACACCCAGCCGACCATGATCTATGAAAACATCCGGGCGCTTTTGAACGCCATGAGGGAGGAACAGCCATGAAACTCAACAATAAACGCACCATTCTGGTGGGCCTGGCTTTTTTGTCTATCTGCTCGTTCTGGCAGATGTATGACAGCGTGGTGCCGAAAATTCTCACGGAGACCTTCCATCTCAACGAGACCTTCTCCGGTGCCATCATGGCGGCGGACAATGTCCTGGCCCTGTTTCTGCTGCCGCTCTTCGGCGCTCTGTCGGATAAAACCCAGACCCGTCTGGGCAAGCGGACGCCCTATATCCTGGCGGGCACGGCCTGCGCCGTGGTGCTGATGAACTTCCTGCCTCTGCTGGACAACAGCTTTGCCGCCGCCCCGGCGGTCTGGAAAAAGGCGGTCTTTGTGGTGGTTCTGGGCCTGCTGCTGGTAGCCATGGGCACCTACCGCTCTCCCGCCGTGGCCCTGATGCCCGATGTGACGCCCAAGCCCCTGCGCTCCAAGGCCAACGCCATCATCAACCTCATGGGCGCTGTGGGCGGCATCCTCTATCTGGCTGTGGCGGCCATCCTGTATCCCAACTCCAAGGTGGCGGGCCTGGACCATGTGAACTACCAGATCCTGTTCCTGGTGGTGTCGGTTGTCATGGCCGCCGCTGTGGCGATCCTGCTGGCCACCATCCGGGAGCCGAAGCTGGCGGCGGAAAATGCCGCCTACGAGGCCGCCCATCCCGAGGAGAACCTGGCCGAGGACGACGGTTCCGGTCCCCAGGTTCTGCCGGCGGCGGTGAAAAAGAGCCTGGGTTTCCTGCTGGCCTCCATCAGCCTGTGGTTCATCGGCTATAACGCCGTGTCCACCTGGTTTACGGTCTACATCGGCCAGGTTATGGGCCAGGGCCTGGGCGGCGCGTCCACCTGCCTTATGGTGGCCACGGCCGGGGCCATTGTGTCCTACATCCCCATCGGTGTGGTGGCCGGCAAGATCGGCCGGAAAAAGACCATCCAGTGCGGTGTGTGCCTGCTGACAGTCTGCTTTGCGTCCGGCTATGTGCTGACGTCCCTGTATGACCACATCAACGCCATTATGTACGTCATGTTCGCCCTGGTGGGTCTGGCCTGGGCTGCTATCAACGTCAACAGCCTGCCCATGGTGGTGGAGATGTGCAAAGGCAGCGACATCGGCAAGTTTACCGGCTATTATTATACCTTCTCCATGGCCGCCCAGGTGGTCACGCCCATTGTGGCCGGCTCTCTCATGCGGAACATCGGCTATTGGACCCTGTTCCCCTATGCGGCCCTGTTTGTGGCTCTGAGCTTCGTCACCATGTGCTTTGTGCGCCACGGCGACAGCAAGCTGATCACGAAAAAGGGCCTGGAAGCCTTTGATGTGGAGGATTGATGGCCGATGAAATTCCTGATCGCGCTGCTGATTGTCCTGGCGGCAGTCTTTGCCGTCTGGTGCCTGCTGCTGTGCTGCCGCCGGAACCACGAAGCCTGGCCGCTTTTGCGGCGCTTCCGCTACGCCCATCGCGGCTACCATGACAAGCCTGTCATACCGGAGAATTCCATGGCGGCTTTCCGCCGGGCTGTGGAGCGGGGTTGGGGCGCGGAACTGGACGTCCACCTCATGGCCGACGGCAATCTGGCAGTCATCCACGATTCCAACCTCCGGCGCACGGCCGGGGCCGACGTTCAGATTGAAAATCTGACCCTGGCGGACCTGGATCGTTACTGCCTGGAGGAGAGCCAGGAGCATATTCCGCTGCTGCAGGATGTGCTGGCTCTGTTTGCTGGAAAAACACCCCTGATCATCGAACTGAAAACAGCGGGGAGCAACTTTGCGGCTCTGTGTCCGGCTGTGGCAGCGGTGCTGGACCGCTACGAAGGGGACTACTGCATTGAGTCCTTTGATCCCCGGGCAGTCTGGTGGTTCCGGAAACACCGCCCCCGGGTCTGCCGGGGCCAGCTGGCGGAGAACTTTCTGGCCGACAAGGGCGCTGCCCTGCCGGGATATCAGAAGTTTGTCCTGACCAATCTGCTGACCAATCTGCTGACCCGTCCGGATTTTATTGCCTACCGGTTTGAGGACCGGCACGGCCTCAGCCTGCGCCTGTGCCGTGCCGTCTGGAGGCCCGTGGAGGTGTCCTGGACCCTGCGCAGCAAAGAACAGCTGGATGCGGCGGAGCAGGCGGGAAATCTCTGCATTTTTGAACGGTTTGACCCGGAAAAATGAAAAAAACATCCCCCGGGGAGGCTTGCGCCGGCCCCGGGGGATGCGTATAATAGAGACAATCAATGAGATTGTAGTGTCCGGACTGTGCCGCCTCGTTTGGGGAAACGAGGCGGCGTAGTTTATCCCAGCAGGTGGGTTACACCGTAGGTCAGGCAGGTGACGATAAAGCCGGCGATGACCACGCCCAAGGCAATGGCCGGCATGGCCCGCTTGAGACGCATATTCATCACTGCGGCCACCAGGGCGCCGGTCCAGGCGCCGGTACCCGGCAGGGGAATGGCCACCAGGATGCACAGGCCCAGCCAGGCGTAGTCCATCACCAGCTGGCTCTTTTTGGCAGCCCGCTGCTCCAGCCGCTCCACCAGCCGGCGGATGCGGCCCTTCGTTTTGAGCCAGTTGAACACCCGGCGGGTAAAGACCAAAAGAAAAGGAACCGGAGCCAGATTGCCTGCAATGGCGATGAGCATGGCGGCCAGAGGCGGCAGACCGCCGGCCACGCCGATGGGAATGGCGCCGCGCAGCTCCAGCACGGGCACCATGGAAATCAGAAAAGTCATCACGATCGTGTGAGCCAGGGACAAAGGAGTGTCCTCCCCTCAAAGAATAAGCATGTCCATTGTACTCAATATGCCTGAAAAACACAAGGATTATTTGGCACAGGCCTGACTGAAAGGGATGAAATAGGTAATTTGTGAACGATTTGTGAATATGCCACAAAATCAGGCGAAAGCTGCCGCGCTTTTTGATATTCCTGATAATTGACTTTTGAGGGGGAAAACGGTAGACTATTGGCATAAGAAATTGCTTTAGCGGAATAAATACGCAAAGCTTGGAAAGGAGCGCCCACGATGTTTGCAGCACAGATGTCCCGGATGAATATGTCTGCCGATGCGTGGTGCGCACCGGCTTGTCAGGCTACTCAAATGCCCGCAACGACTGCCTCTTCCCGTACGCTTATTCTGGACGCTGCCCTGTGGGCAGTGTCTTTTTTGTTCATAGCTCTGCTGGGGAAGGTATCCGGCCTGGTACGAATTATTGGCCTGCGGGCGGCAAATCCGTAAACTTAGTCTCGCTGCAAAGGTGGCGGGTGTATAAGTTAACGGCTTTGCCCTCCGGCAAAGCCGGTTTTTTATTCCCGTGTTATTGCCGAAAGGCTTTAATAAATTTCCGACTAGAAAACGAGGTAACAAAAAATGAAGAAGATCATTGCTTTGCTGCTGGCCGTTCTCATGGTTATGAGTTTGGCAGCCTGCGGCTCCAAGCAGGAGACTGCAGCCAACGAAACCCCCGCCGCCAGCGATGGCGACAACGACGTCCTGCTGGGCCTCATCGGCCCCATGACCGGCGACTATGCCAACTATGGCACTTCTGTCCGCAACGGCGCTCAGATTGCTGTGGATGAGATCAACGCCGCCGGCGGCGTCAACGGCTGGACCTTCACCCTGTCCACCCAGGACTCCCAGGGCGATCCCGACTCCGCTGTTTCTGCTTACAACAAACTCATGGATGACGGCATGGACGTGTCCCTGGGCTGCGTGTTCTCCGGCGAAGCCACTTCCGTCATCACCGCTGCCAAGGCTGACGACATCCTGATCGTGACGCCCTCCTCCTCTGCCAAGGCCTGCATCGAGGGCAATGAGAACGCCTTCCGTGTCTGCTTCAACGACCCCGCACAGGGCACCGCTTCCGCTGACTACATCGTGGACAACAACCTGGGCGCCAAGGTTGCCGTGTTCTATCAGTCCGATATCGACTACTCCGCCGGTCTGTATGAGACCTTCAAGGCTGAGGCTGACGTTAAGGGCCTGGAGATCGTCTCCGAGCAGACCTTCACTGCCGGCTCCGCCACGGACTTCTCCACCCAGATCAACGCCATCCGCGACTCCGGCTGCGATGTGGTGTTCCTGCCCATCTACGCTGCTGAGGCTTCCGTGTTCCTGACCCAGGCCCAGGGCAAGCTGGACAACGTGATTTACTTCGGCTGCGACGGCCTGGACGGCATCCAGACCAAGGTGTCCGACCTGACCATGATTGAAGGCCTGATGATGCTGACTCCCTTCGCTGCTGACGCCCAGGATGACGCCACCAAGGCTTTTGTCGCCAAGTATGACGAGCTTTACAAGGCCATCCCCGACCAGTTCGCTGCCGACGGCTATGACGCAGTGTACATTGTCAAGGCTGTGATGGAAGCCACCGGCAAGACCCCCGCTGATGCGGACTTCGCCGCCGCTCTGGTGGAAGCCATGCACAGCGTCACCGTGGAAGGCCTGACCGGCACCATGACCTGGGACGAGACCCGCGAGCCCAACAAGGCCGCCGAGGCCATGGTGTTCCAGGACGGCGTGGCTGTTCTGTTCGCCGAGTAATTTTGTACGGCACCCATAAGGCGGCCAGCTCCCTGGCTGCCGGGATGCACCAAGCATTACCTTGTAGGGGCGGCCTTCGGCCGCCCGCATGTTGGAAGCAAATTCCGGCGGGCGGCCACAGGCCGCCCCTACCATACAGTGGATAATTGAAAATTGACAATGGCGTGATTGTCAGTTGTCAATTATCCATTGTCAATCCCCAAAAGAGAGGAAGAATGCCCTATGGCAAAACTGATTCAAACTCTTATCAGCGGCCTGAGCCTCGGCAGCATCTATGCGCTGATCGCCCTGGGCTACACCATGGTTTACGGCATTGCCAAAATGCTGAACTTCGCCCATGGTGATATCATTATGGTCGGCGCTTATGCCGCCATCACTGTAGTGGCTACGGTGGGTCTGCCGCCGCTGGTGGCCGTGCTGGTCAGCATTGCAGTCTGCGCCCTGTTGGGTGTCACCATCGAGTTCCTGGCCTACAAGCCTCTGCGGCAGGCGCCGCCTCTGTCTGTGCTGATCACAGCCATCGGCGTCAGCTACCTGCTGCAGAATCTGGCGCTGCTGATCTTTGGTCCGGAGCAGAAGTCCTTCCCCACGGTGGTGTCCCTGCCCACCATTGAGCTGGGCGGCGTGTATATCGACGGTATTACCCTGGCTACCCTGGTGGTTACAGCACTGATTATGATCGGCCTGACCCTGTTCATCAGCAAGACCCGGATGGGCAAGGCCATGCGGGCTGTGTCCGAGGACAAGGGCGCGGCAGAGCTCATGGGTATCAGCGTCAACCATACGATCACCATTACCTTCGCCATTGGTTCCGCCCTGGCAGCGGTGGCCGCCATTTTCTACGGCGCGGCCTATGTGTATATCCGGCCCACCACCGGCTCCATGCCTGGCATCAAGGCCTTTACTGCCGCTGTGTTCGGCGGTATCGGCTCCATTCCCGGTGCCATGCTGGGCGGCCTGCTGCTGGGCATCATCGAGCAGCTGTCCAAAACGTATATCTCCACCCTCTGGGCCGACGCCGTGGTGTTCGGCGTGCTGGTGCTGGTGCTGGTGGTCAAACCCACGGGCCTGCTGGGCAAAAAGATCAGTGAGAAGGTGTGAGCCATGAAGAAACAGAAACAAGCGCCTATTCTGGGCAAGAAGCGCCGGGGCCTTACCGGCAACATGGTCACCCTGCTGATGGTGGCAGTCCTGTATATCGTCGTGGCCGTCATGATTTATTCCGGCGCCGCCAGCCGTCAGATGACCAGTATGGTGATTTCCATCTCCTGCTATATTGTCATGGCGGTATCCCTGAACCTGGTGGTGGGCCTGCTGGGCGAGCTGTCCCTGGGCCATGCGGGCTTTGTCTCCGTGGGCCTGTTCACCGGCTGTCTGGTGTCTCTGGCCACGGTGGACGTGCTGCCGTTGGTGGTGCGCCTGCCCTTTTCCATGATCGTAGGCGGCCTGGCTGCCGCTGTGGTGGGCCTGGTCGTAGGCCTGCCGGCTCTGCGGCTGAAGGGAGACTATCTGGCCATTGTCACCCTGGGCTGCGGTGAGATCATCAAAACCGTGATTACCAATCTCAACGTCACCGGCGGCGCCAAGGGCCTGAATACCGGCGCCATCTACTCCGATACCAAGACCCTGCTGCCCTATGCCGTGGTGGCGGTGTTCCTGGTGGTCCTGGTGATGATGAATCTGAAAAATTCCCGCCATGGCCGGGCCATCATGGCCATCCGGGACAACCGCATCGCCGCCGAGTCCAACGGTGTGGATGTGACCTATTACAAGCTCATGGTCTTTATTCTGGCGGCGTTTTTCGCCGGTATGGCCGGCACCCTCTATGGCCATACCCTGGCCAACATCAAGCCCGCCATGTTTGACTATAACGCCTCCATCGAAATCCTGGTGCTGGTGGTGCTGGGCGGCATGGGCTCCATCCGCGGTTCCGTCATCGCCACCATCATCCTCCGGGCCCTGCCGGAGCTGCTGCGTGTGGACTGGGTGTCCGACTACCGGATGCTGGCCTATTCCGTGCTGCTGATTGTGATCATGCTGCTGAATTCCTCCCCCAAGTTTGCCGAACTCAAGGGCCGCTGGTCCATCGGCAATCTGATCTACTTCCTGGGCAACCGGAAAAAGCAGAAGGAGGCTGAAAACAATGGCTAAGTTCCGTGAATCTCCAAACAAAATCCCGGATTCCCCCCTGGTACCCTATCCCAGCCGGTCCTTGGTGCCGGAGCGGGACGTGGACTTTATGCCTGTTCTGGAAACCCAGCACCTGGGCATCGATTTCGGCGGCCTGACTGCCGTGGATGATTTCACCCTGACGGTGGGCCGCACGGAGATCGCCGGCCTCATTGGCCCCAACGGCGCCGGCAAGACCACGGTCTTC
>CAMBCW010000059.1 GCA_945864925.1 uncultured Clostridia bacterium | reverse complement strand
CCCAGGCCAGCCTCTCTTGCCCTTTCAGGGCAATTCACCTTCTGTGTGCAGGGGGCAAAAAGCCCCCTGCGCGTTCAATCAACAGGTTTTTCGAACTTTTTAAAGTTCGAAAAACCGCACGCAGCGGGGCGAAAAGACTTTTTCGACACGCTGCGTGCGCAGGCAGATTGCCTGCGCACGATGGTCGGAATTCATCGGAGCTGTGTGATTTGATCATCTGCACAGCGTAAAACAGGTTTGTGACGCAATTCCCACTGCGGCCCCGTGAAGGTACGGTTGATTTGGTCGGCCTCGGTTTCGCTTTTGACGGGATACCAGTCCACAAACCAGACTGCGGCAGAGGGGGAAAACTTGTTCACCCGATAGGCCTGAACCAGGAACAGACTGCCGCAGTGTCTGCACCGGACCAGCTTTCGCATGCCGCTTTTTCCATCATCCCACCGGTAGAGAAACCAACGGACACTGCCATCCTGGTTTTTGGGTCGGGGATCATATTGTCTGGTGACCGAAAAGTGCTCCATTAACCGGCTGCGGGAAGCGAGATCCCGCGTCAGCGGACAGCATAGTGCCGTGGCGCCCTGCGTATCGTTCGGACACATACCGCTACAGAACCTTGCCGCCGCTGCCGCCCAGATAGACGCCTTCGGAAATGACGGGACGGCCGGCCACAAAGACCCAGTCCATACCTGTGGGGAATTGGGCAGGATCGGCATAGCTGCCCGCCTCATGAACCAGCGCCGGATCGAACAGGTTGAGATCGGCGTCATAGCCCGGTGCAATGCGGCCCTTGCTGCGCAGCCGCAGCACACCGGCGGGGATACGGGTCATTCTGGCCACGGCCTGGGACAGGGAAAGGGTCCGGCGCTGGCGGACATACCGCTCCAGAACCCGGATGAAGGTGCCGTAAAGCCGCGGATGCGGCAAGCCCTGGGTGGGGTAGGTGCTGTCGGAGATGACGCAGCTGCAGTCGCTGCGCAGAATCTCCTCCACATCTTCCTCCTGGGCAATGAAATCGATCATGGTGATGCCGCAGCGTTCCGAGACCAGCAGGTCGCAGGCACAGTCCAGCGGCGCTTGTCCCCGGCGCTGGGCGGCTTCCTTCACGGAAAGCCCCTCATAGGGCTTGTTTTCAGGCCGGGTCATGGTGGACATGCAAATGTTCTCCCACCCAGCCAGCAGAACGATGTTTTCGAAGTCCGTGCCGGTGTCCAGCCGCCGGGCCAGCTGCTCCCGCTGCAGGGGATCGGCCAGCCGGGCACAGATGGCGTCGGTTCCCCCCTGGAGGAACTCCGGCGGAAGTATGTGGGTCAGCTGGGTGGAACCGGCGGTGTAGGGATACACGTCGCAGGAGACGTCCAGACCGGTCTGGCGTGCCTGATCCAGCAGGGCCAGAGCCTGGGGAATCAGCCGCCGCCAGTTTCGCTGTCCGATGGCCTTCAGATGGCTGATATGAACCGGCGTATGAAGAGCCTGAGCCACTTCCAGCATTTCCCGCAGACTGTCCACCATACCGTCGCCCTCGCTGCGCATATGGACCGTGATGGGGACGCCGCTGCCGGTCAGGGGCGCCAGGGCATGGATCAGCTCCGGGGTAGAATAAAAGCACTCCGGCGCATAGCCAAGTCCCAGGGAGACGCCCAGAGCACCGTCAGCCAGAGCGGTCTCCAGCATGGCATGGATGGCCCGGTAGTGGCTGTCCTCCAGCTGCCGGACGTCATAGCCGGCGGCGACAGCCCGCAGGGTGCCTGCACCCACCAGCATGCCCAGATGCAGGGGCGTGCGCAGAGCGGCCCGGTAGTCTGCCAGGGAGTCCGTTGGTACCTCCGGCCCCACGGGCCCGGTGACCGGAGCCAGATAATCCAGAATGGCCTGACGGTGGGGGCCGGAAACCGGAGCCAGGGACAGACCGCAGTTGCCGCTGACAATGGAGGTCAGCCCCTGCCGCAGCTCCAGCTCGCCAAAGCCGGGCCGGAAACAGGCGGCGTCCGCGTGGCGGTGGATATCCAGAAACCCGGGGGTCAGAACCCGGCCCCGGGCGTCCAGGGTGTGGGCGGCCCGGGCGTTGGGAAAACGGCCGACGGCTTCAATTCTGCCGCCGCTGATGGCCACGTCGGCTGAAAAACCCGGCGCGCCGCTGCCGTCGAGGACGACGGCGTTTTGAATCAGATAGTCCAGACTCATTTTTCCTTGTAGTACAGCAGGCAGTGGCAGAAGCCCTCATAGTTGGGATCTGCGATCTGCTCCTTGAATTCCTGGCACATGCAGCGGGTGGCTTCCGTCCGCTCCAGCCGGCAGGGACAATAGCCGCCGGTGCGCTTCAGTCCCTCCCGGACGGTGCGCACCACTTCCTGATTGTCGTTGAGACGCACCTTTCCCATGTCACACCTCCATGAGGGCCTGCAGGGACTCCAGGCTCTGATAACCCAGGGACCGCTTCACCAGCTTGCCGTCCTTGAACACCAGCAGGGAAGGGATGGAGGTGATGCCGTAGCGCTGGGCCAGGGCCATTTCCTCATCCACATTGACCTTGCCGACCTTGTGGGTCTTGCTCAGTTCTTCCACGATGGGGCTGAGCATCATGCAGGGGCCGCACCAGGAGGCCCAGAAGTCCACCAGAATGGGCTCGGCGCTGCCCAGGGCGATCTCGTCAAAATTATCTTTGGTCAGAATATATTCCATGTGAGAATTCCTCCTTGTTGTGATTGATACCAGTGTAGCACAAAATTTTAAATTTGTCAGCAGGGAGAATGCATGGTATAATGCCTTCCGAGGTGATACCATGAAACGATTTTTTGCATGGCTGATGCTGTGCCTGATGCTGTGCGGGTGCGCAGCGGAACCTCCCGCGGCCGTGCCGGCGGATTCCACCGGCTTGACTGTGCATTATCTGGATGTGGGACAGGCGGACTGCATTCTGCTGCAGTGCGACGGCGCCAATATGCTGATTGACGGCGGCAATGTGGAGGATTCCGATCTGGTTGTGGCCTATCTGTTGGATCAGAATGTCTCTTACCTGGATTATGTGGTGAACACCCACGCCCACGAGGACCATGTGGGCGGCCTGCCCGGCGTTCTGGCGGTATTTGAGACCGGAAACGTCTGGTGCCCCGTGAAGGAGTATTCCAGCAAGTGCTTCGGGGATTTCCTGTATTATGCCGATCAGCAGAACCTGGACCTGGTATGTCCGGAGCCCGGCAGCACTTATGACCTGGGCGGTGCTGCGGTGACGGTTCTGGGACCGGTGCGGGACGACTATGATACCAACAATTCCTCCATTGTCCTGCGGGTGGACTATGGACAAACCAGTTTCCTTTTTACCGGAGACGCCGAAACCCAGGCGGAGGCGGATATTCTGGACGCAGGCTATGATGTGTCAGCTACGGTGCTGAAGGTGGGACACCACGGAAGCGAAACGTCCACCGGCTATCGCTGGCTGCGGGCTGTGGCTCCGGCGTATGCGGTCATTCAGGTGGGAACCGGAAATTCCTATGGCCATCCGCACGAATCCACCATGTCCCGCCTGCGGGACGCAGAAGCGGAGGTGTACCACACGGATCTTCAGGGACATATTGTCTGCCGCTCCGACGGACAGACGGTGACCTTCACCACCCAGAAGCAGACAGCGGAAACCAATCCCACAGCAGAACCCCAGCAGTTTATCGGCAATGTGAACTCCAGAAAGTTCCATCTGCCCACCTGCTCCGGCCTGCCGCAGGAGAAAAACCAGGTGGTGTTTGAAAGCTATGCCGCCGCGGAGGAGGCGGGATATGCGCCCTGCAGCCGCTGCTTGCCGTAAAAATTTGTAAAAACCCATTGAGTCGCGGGAGAAAATGGTGTAAAATAGAACGGATTGAATGAAACGGAAAGGATCGATTCCATGGATTATATGGAAAAAGCCACCAGGCTCCATGAGAGCGGCTGCAATTGCTGTCAGTCTGTAATCATGTGCTGCGCGGAAAAATACGGGTTGACTGAGGAACAGGCCTATGCTCTGGGCGCGTTTTTCGGCGCGGGCATGCGCAGCGGCGAGGTCTGCGGCGCGGTGTCCGGCGCCCTCATGGGTCTGGGATTGCAATACGGAGACGAGAATAACCGCCAGTGCGGCAAGTCCCAGGAGTTCCTGCGGGCCTTCAAGGCGGAGCACGGCTCCATTCTCTGCCGGGAGCTGCTGGCGAAGAATCAGAAAAAAATGTGTCCTGTTTTTATCAATTATGCTGCAAAGTATTTGGAGGATGAATGCAAATGAAGAAACCCATTGTTCTGGTCATTATGGATGGCGTAGGCCGCGGCGACGGCGGCCCCGGCGACGCGGTGAAGGTCGCCAGCACGCCCAATCTGGACAAGCTGTTTGCCACCTGCCCCTATACCTGGCTGAAGGCCCACGGCACCGCCGTCGGTCTGCCCAGCGATGACGATATGGGCAACTCCGAAGTGGGCCACAACGCCCTTGGCTGCGGCCAGGTCTATTCCCAGGGCGCCAAGCTGGTGGGCGAGAGCATCGAAAACGGGACCCTGTTCGCCTCCCCCACCTGGGTGGATCTGACGAAAAACTGCGTGGAAAACGGCAAGGCCATGCACTTTATCGGCCTGTTGTCCGACGGCAACGTCCATTCCAACATCAGCCACCTGCTGGCTCTGCTGCGCCATGCCAAGGCCGACGGCGTGAAGAAGGCCTACTGCCACATCCTGCTGGACGGCCGTGACGTGCCTGCCACCTCCGCTCTGGAGTATGTGGCCCAGCTGGAAGCCGTCCTGGCGGAACTGTCCGACGCGGAGCACGAGTACAAGATTGCCTCCGGCGGCGGCCGTATGCAGGTCACCATGGACCGCTACGAGGCCAACTGGGCCATGGTCGAGACCGGCTGGCGTACCCACGTCCAGGGCATCGGCCGTCAGTTCCCCGACGCCAAGACCGCCATCGAGGCCTACCGCGCCGAGCTGGGCTGCATCGATCAGGATCTGCCCGCCTTTGTGGTGGCCCGGGACGGCCAGCCTGTGGCGAAGATCGCCAACGGCGACAGCGTGGTGCTGTTCAACTTCCGCGGCGACCGGGCTCAGGAGATTTCCCTGGCCTTCGACCGCAAGGACTTCGACAAGTTTGACCGCGGCGATTACACCGGCGTCCACTTTGCCGGCATGCTGCAGTACGACGGCGACCTGAACATCCCCGAGCACTATCTGGTGCAGCCCCCCGTCATCACCAACACCCTGACCGAGGTGCTCTGCGCCCATGGCGTCCGGGAATACGCACTGTCCGAGACCCAGAAGTACGGCCATGTGACCTATTTCTGGAACGGCAACCGCTCCGGCAAGGTGGACGAGAGCCTGGAGGTCTATGAGGAGATCCCCTCCGACGTGATCCCCTTCGATCAGGCGCCCGCCATGAAGGCTGTGGAAATCACCGAGAAGATGGTGGAGAACATGGCCTCCCATCAGTTTGACTTCCTGCGCTGCAACTTCCCCAACGGCGATATGGTGGGCCACACCGGCGTCATGGACGCGGTGGTTGCTGCTATGGAGTATGTGGATGCCGGCGTGGGCCGCATCCTGGATGCCGCGCAGAAGTACGGCTATACTGTCTGTATCACCGCTGACCACGGCAATGCTGACCAGATGACCGAGACCAAGAAGGGTAAGACCTCCGTCCGCACGGCTCACTCCCTGAACCCGGTTCCCTTCATCATCTGGGATCCCGACACCAAGTACGAGATCAAGGAAGGCCACTACGGCCTGGCCAACGTGGCCCCCACCATCGTCAAGATGATGGGCATCGAAGCGCCCGCCTGCTGGGAAGACAGCATGATCTAAAATTGGCAAAAGAACGGCCTGTCGCAAAATTCGCAACATGCACAAAAGATGACCGCACCAAGGCTCCTCTGCGTAAGGGGAGCTGTCACGCAAAGCGTGACTGAGGGGTCGTTGTTGGCATTCGCTGCCTGCATACAACCCCTCCGGCCCTTCGGGCCACCTCCCCTTGCACAGGGGAGGCTTTGGGTGCAGCCTGTGTTTGTGCAAAATTGCTATTTTGCGACAGGCCGTCTTGTTATTATGTGACCAGCCGCCGGCACGCCGCTGCCAGATCCCGCAGGGTGCTGCAGGGGATCATCTGGCACAGGGCGGCCATGGTCTGGATGCTGCGGACATAGGGCCATTTGCTCTCCGGAATGGGGTTGAGCCACAGGACTCTGCCGGCCTGGCGCTTGGCCTCCAGCAGGGCCTGGGCGGCCCGGGGCAGGTCGATGGTTTTGGTGTCAGACAAAATCAGCAGGGTTGTGGCAGGCCCCAACACGGCGGGCCGCCGGACACAGAGCTTCGCCAGGGCCGTGCCCAGGTCGGTGCCCCGGCCGTAAAGCCCGGATTCCCGGACATAATTGCGGAATAAATCCATATTCTGCAGAGAAAATGCGTCGGCCTCAAACAAATCCTCGGAGAACAAAAATACCTGGGAGCTTTCGGACACCTGGTTCAGGGACTGGATGAACCGCAGGGCGAACTCGGAAAACTGCATCATGGATCCGGACACGTCGCACAGCAGTACCAGCTTCCTGCGGCGGTGACGCTTTTTCTTGTAGACCAGCCGGTGGAGACTGCCGCCGGTTTCCAGGCCCCGGCGGATGGTGCGGCGGAAGTCCAGCTGGCCCGTGTGACCGGTCTGCTGCCGTTTGGCCGACAGTTCGCCGTTGATCTGCCGGGCGATGCTCTGGATGATGGCGATGGCCCGGGGAATCTCCGTGTCCTTGAATTCCCCGATATCCCGGAACAAAAGCCCCAGCTCCGGGTCGGTCTCCATGCCGCCGGAGCCGGCGTCCTCCAGGAGCATCTGCTGCTCCAAAAGGGCCCGGGTGAATACGGAGTGGATGAAGCTGCCGTAGAGCTCAGGACTGCGGTCGATGTTGCCCTTGTAGCGGTCCATCAGCTGCCGCAGCCGTTCCCGTTCGGATTCGGGCATGGCGGCGTAGACCTCCCGCAGATCCTCCCGGATGTCCATGGGCTCTCCCCGGAATCGCAGATCCTCCTCGGCCTGGCGGCGGCCCTCGGCCAGCTGTGCTTCCCGCTGCTGCTGCTCCTGGGCCTGGCGTTTCATGGCTTCCTCACTGACGAAAAACCCGTCAAAGACCCGGTCAAAGGCCGCCTGCTCCTCCTGGGATTTGGCGAACACCGTCCGCAGGGCGGCTTTCACCTGGGCCCGGTCCTCCAGCCCCAGGGTGATCAGCACCTGGCTGGCGTCGGCGGTCTCCTGGGGCCCCACAGTCAGCCCCTCCAGCCGCAGCATCCGGGCGAAGAGGGAAAGCTTCTCCAGATAGACGCCCGGCTCAGCCATGGCAGTGGCCTCCGCAGCCGTGGTCATGGCTGCAGCCGCAATTGTGGTCGGAGGAGGTGTCCAGCGTATCCAGAACCGCCAGATCCTCACTGTTTTTCAGCACGAACCCGGCAGTCTGCCGCAGGGCGTCGGGGGTCAGCTCCCGGATCCCCAGGGCGTCCAGGGCGGCAACCCAGTCCAGGGTTTCGGCGATGGAAGGCTTCTTCAAAATGGCTTCGCTGGCCCGGAGCTTTTGTACTGCCACAGCCACCTGGCCTGCCAGCCGGTCATCCACATGGGGCAGCTTGGCCCGGAGAATAGCCAGCTCCTTGTCCAGATCGGGATACTGGATATAGAGGTAGGCGCACCGGCGGCGCAGGGCCTCGGACAGGGGTCTGGCCCGGTTGGAGGTCAGCACCACAAAGGGGATGGTTTTGGCGCGGATGGTGCCCACTTCGGGGATGGTGACCTGCATCTCCGACAGCAGCTCCAGCAGAAAGGCCTCAAATTCCTCGTCGGCCTTGTCGATTTCGTCAATCAGCAGGACCACGGGCTTGTCCGACCGGATGGACTGCAGCAGAGGGCGCTCCAGAAGATATTCGTCGCTGAACAGCGACTTGGTCAGTTGATCCCGGTCCAGGCTCTCCCGGTTCACCTGAATGGACAGCAGCTGCTTCTGATAGTTCCACTCGTACAGGGCCTTACTCTCGTCCAGGCCTTCGTAACACTGCAGCCGCACCAGCTCCCGGTCCAGAGCCTGGGCCATAACCTTGGCCACCTCGGTCTTGCCTACACCGGCGGCGCCTTCAATGAGCAGGGGACGGCCCAGCTGCAGGGCCACAGAGAGCGTCACGGCCAGGGTATCGTCGTAGATATAATGGGCCTGGTCCATTTTCTGTTTCAGCAAATCCAGATTCATAGTTCATCCTCGCAATCGATATGAAATTATTTATTATTAGTGTAGCAGGATTTCAGCTCCAGGTCAAGAGCTGTTAAAGTGATGTTAAGAAGTGCCATTTTTTCTTGTTTCGGCCTCGGGACATGTGCTACAATCATGCAAAAGATGGATAACATGGGGGAGTTTTGGATGCAGAACTGGAGGGAACGGCTCCGGAAGGCCATGCAGTTTTCCGTCCGCAACACGGCGGTGACGCTGGGCATTCTGGCAGCCACGACAGGTCTGAGCTATGTGCTGCAGGTCTTTGACAAAAACAGCAATTATGTGTCGATGCTGTTTGTTCTGGCGGTCTTTCTGATTGCCCGCATGACCCAGGGCTATTTCTATGGGATTGCGGCCTCTTTGGGCAGTGTGCTGCTGGTGAACTTCCTTTTCACCTATCCCTATTTCCGGTTCAATTTCACCCTGTCCGGTTATCCCATTGCCATTTTGAGTATGCTGGCAGTATCCGTCACCACCAGTGCGCTGACCACCCAGGCCAAGCACAGCGCAGAGATCCGCCTGGAAGCGGAACGGGAAAAGACCCGCAGCAATTTGCTGCGGGCTGTATCCCATGATCTGCGGACGCCGCTGACGGGGATTCTGGGCGCGTCCTCGGCTATTCTGGAGAATGACGAGCAGCTGTCCCGGGAGGAACGGCTGTCACTGCTGCGGGATGTGCGGGACGACGCCCAGTGGCTGATCCGTATGGTGGAGAATCTGCTGACCATCACCCGGATGGACGGCAGCAACGGCGCCAGAGTGGCAAAAAGCCCCGAGGCCGGCGAAGAAGTTCTGGAGACGGCTGCGGTGAAATTCCGCAAGCAGTTTCCCGACTGGAAGCTGACGGTTCAGGCGCCGGAGGAATTTCTTCTGATTCCCATGGATGCGGTGCTGATTGGACAAGTTCTGATGAACCTTTTGGAAAACGCCGTGGATCATGCCGCCGGCGGGGACCAGATCTGGCTCAGCCTGGAGCGGCAGGGGGATATGGCGGTCTTTACGGTGCGGGACAACGGCTGCGGTCTGGATGTGGGGCTGCTGCCGAAGATTTTTGAGGGAAAAGCGTCGGCCGGAAGCAGCGGGGACCGGAAGCGCAACATGGGCATTGGCCTGTCAGTCTGCAACACCATCATCCGGGCCCATGGCGGCACGATGAAGGCAAAAAACGCACCGCAGGGCGGCGCGGTTTTTTGCTTTGCCCTGCCTTTGGAGGAGAAAGCCTATGAATAAGTATTATGTATTGGTGGTGGAGGATGAAAAGAATATCCGCAGTTTTATGCAGACCATTCTGACCTCCAATGGATATGCCGTGCTGACGGCCAGGAACGGGGAGGAAGCGTTGATGATGCTTTCCAGCCACTGTCCGGACCTGGTCCTGCTGGATCTGGGGTTGCCGGACCTTGACGGCCAGGTTTTTATCCAGAGAGTGCGCCAGTGGAACCAGGTTCCCATCCTTGTGGTGTCGGCCAGAACCCACGAACGGGACAAAGTCACGGCTTTGGATCTGGGCGCGGACGACTACATCACCAAGCCTTTCGGCACGTCCGAGCTGCTGGCCCGGGTGCGGGCCGCCCTGCGTCATGCTGCCCAGCGCAGTGCCGGGCAGCGGGACGGGTCCTATGTCTGCGGTGGTCTGACAGTGGATTGGGAAAAGCGGCGGGTACTTCTGGACGGAAAGGATGTTCATCTGACCCAGAATGAGTATAAAATCGTGGCTCTGCTGGCACAGCACGCCGGCAAGGTTGTGACCTATGACCAGCTGATCCGGCATGTCTGGGGCCCCAATGTTGTGGGAGATAATCGGATTTTACGGGTCAATATGGCCAACATCCGCCGGAAGCTGGAGCACAATCCCGCAGAACCCCAATATCTGTTCACCGAGATCGGCGTGGGCTACCGCATGGCGGAGGGCGACTGACCAATTAGGGAAAGAAACGGTTCAGCAGCCGGATGCAGAGTATCAAAATGGCAGTGACCAGAAAAATGCCGACCATGCCTTTCCCCAGAAAGGGAAGTACATCGAAAAACAGAGCTGTTTGCATGCAGGACCCTCCTTTACCCGAAGAAGTTGAGGATCAGACCGCCGGCGATGACCGAGGCGATCTGGCCGGAGACGTTGGCGCCCACAGCGTGCATCAGCAGAAAGTTCTGGTTGTCCTCCTGCAGGCCCATTTTGTGTACCACCCGGGCGGACATGGGGAAGGCCGAAATGCCGGTAGCGCCGATCATGGGATTGATCTTCTTTTTCAAAAACAGGTTCAGGACTTTGGCGAACAGCACGCCGCCGGCGGTGTCTGCCACAAAAGCCACCAGTCCCAGGCCCAGCACCAGCAGAGTGCGGGGATTGAGGAAGGCATCTGCCTGCATCCGGGCAGCCACAGTGAGGCCCAGCATCAGAGTCACCAGATTGGCCAGGACGTTCTGGGCCGTCTGGGACAGAGAATCCAGTACGCCGCACTCCCGCAGCAGATTGCCGAACATCAGAAAGCCGATGAGGGCCACAGAACGGGGAGAGACAATACCGGCAATCATGGTCACCACAATGGGGAAGAGGATCCGGGCAGTTTTGGAAACATGGGAGGAAGCGGCGTCCATGCGGATCTGCCGCTCCTTTTTTGTGGTCAGAAGCCGGATCACCGGCGGCTGGACAATGGGCACCAGGGCCATGTAGGAGTAGGCGGCCACGATGATGGCCCCCAGATAATTGGACTGAAAGTAGTTGGCCACGAAAATGGAGGTGGGGCCGTCGGCCGCGCCGATGATGGCGATGGAGGCGGCGTCCTTCAGATCAAACCCGCAGAGACAGGCCAGACCCAGGGTGAAGAAGATGCCGAACTGGGCCGCCGCGCCGAAGAGCATCAGCCTGGGATTGGACAGCAGCGGTCCAAAATCGATCATGGCGCCAATGCCAATGAACAGGAGCAGAGGAAACAATTCGTTGGCGATACCGGCGTCAAAAAGCAGATCGATGGCGCCGGTTTCTGCGACGCCGTCGTAGATCTGGGTGACGGCGCCGGAGAGGGGAAGATTGACCAGGATGGCGCCGAAGCCCATGGGCAGCAGCAGGGTAGGCTCCATCCCTTTTTTGATTGCCAGCCAGATCAGCAGGCCGCCGATGAACCACATCACGACCTGCTGCCATTGAAGATTTCCTACGTTTGAAAACAGCGCGTCCATAAATGCCTCCTTCAACACATGTTTTAGGTCAGTATAATCGGAGAAGGAATGGCGGACAACCGGTCTGAACGAAATCTGAACGGCGGAAAAAAGAAAAGAAGCAGAAAAGAAACAGGATTGCACCCCTGGAACTCCTGTGTTATACTTATGGTAAGAAAAGAGAAAGGAGATTTTCTGATGTTAGCGAGAGATTTCCGTGCTTGGGCCAGAGAGGCTCTGCGGGGGCATTGGGCCCCGGCCATTGGAGTGGCCTTTGTGGGATCGCTGCTGGGCGGCGGTATCGACCTGAGCAGTTCTGCCACCCAGGTGACCTATAATGTGGACGCCGGAACCTGTCTCTTATACACATCTCCGAGCCCACGAGACGTAGAGGAATCT
>CAMBCW010000058.1 GCA_945864925.1 uncultured Clostridia bacterium | reverse complement strand
GTCTGATTATGCCCGAGCGGCTTCTTCGATGTCGCCCACCATGTACAAAGAGCCGTAGGCCAGGACCACGCCGTCGGGGCCGGCCTTTTCCTTGGCCAGGCGGACGCCGTCGGCCACCGTACTGCAGGCCGTGACGGGCTTGCCGAACTGCTCCAGATAGGCCTTCAGGTCCGCCGCGTCCAACGCTCTGGGGTTGGGAGGCGTGACCGTGACAAACTCTGAAGCAAACACAGCCATGTCCCGGTACATGTCGCTGTAGTCCTTGTCGGCCAGGACGCCGGTGAGGATCGTCAGCTTCCGTCCGCTCAGGTAGTCCCGGACATTGTTCACCAGGGCTTCGATGCACTGGGGGTTGTGGCCGCCGTCCACGATGAACAGGGGATCGCGGGCCACCAGCTCAAACCGGCCGGGCCAGGAAACCGTGGCCAGACCCTGGCGGATGCTCTCCTCAGAAATCTGCCAGCCAAGCTTCTTCAAAACCTCCATGATCGTCAGCACCACGGCGGCGTTCTTCAGCTGATGCTGGCCCAACAGGGGCAGCTCCAGGGCCTGATAGGGGCCCCAGTCAAAGACCTGGCCCTCCAGGGACGCGCTGACCGGCCGCAGGGAATCAAAGTCTGCCGGCGTCCACTGGGCGCCCACCTCCCGGCAGCGGGCCTCAAAGACCGCCTCCACCGACGCAGGCTCCCGGTAGGTCACGGCCTGGCAGCCGGCCTTGATGATCTTGGACTTGGTCTCGGCGATCTTCTCCAGGGTGTCGCCCAGCAGCTCCGTGTGGTCCAGGCCGATGTTGGTCAGGACAGCCACCACCGGCGGCTCGATGACGTTGGTGGAGTCCATCTCGCCGCCCAGGCCCACCTCCAGGCTGACGATATCGCAGTGGTGGCGCTTGAAATACGCAAAGGCGATGCAGGTGACCAGTTCAAACTCCGTGGGATGATCCTCCATGGTTTCGGCCAGAGGCTTGACATACTCGGTGATTTCCGCCAGCTCCTGGTCGGAGATGCTCTCCCCGTTGACCTGCATCCGTTCATGGAATTTAAAAATGTAGGGGGACGTATACAGCCCCACCGTATAGCCGGCCTGCCGCAGGATATTGGCAGACATGGAAGCCGTGGAGCCCTTGCCGTTGGTACCGGCAATGTGGATGAACTTCAGGTCCTTTTCCGGATTGCCCATACGCCGCAGCAGCTCCTGGGTCCGGCTGAGGCCGGGAATGCTTCCCTTCCAGCAAACGGAGTGGATATACTCCAAAGCCTGATCAACTGTCATCATGAAAATTCCTTCTTTCAGCATAGGCAGAGGCCGGAGAACCGGCCTCTGCATGTTTCATTTCTTCGGGGGCCACACGCCCATGCGGTGGAACAGCTTGGACTTGAACAGCAGGTGCACAATGACCACATCCAGCACCAGCGTCACGGCAAACTGAATACCGCGGGTGCCCAGCCGCAGCAGGAAGCCCTCCATAAAAGGCCCATCCTTGAAATACACATAAGTCAGAGCAAAACTCTGCCACAGGATGGAACCCAGCACCACCGGGGGCAGGAACGACACCAGCAGCCGGGGCAGAGTCACGCCCTTGGCCAGATACATCCGGAACAGGCCGCCGCAGACGCCGTAGAGAATGGGCGGGATGCAGAACATGGGGTTATAGGCATAGCCGGAGAACATGCAGCCCACCAGGTCGGACACAAAGCCCACCAGGCCGCCGGCCACTGGTCCAAAGAGAACGCCGGCAATAAAGGTCGGCACAGCTTCGATGGAGAAGCGGCTGTATTCATTGGGCATCATACCAAACAGACGCGCCATAACCACACTGAGGGCCGCCAGCAATGCGCAGTAAGCCAGGGTTTTCGTGGTCATGCTGACAGGCTTTTTGCCGGCAGCAGCAGAATTCGTGGTTTTGTTCATCATCAGATCCTCCTTTTACCTTACGCCCGGGCGCGGACCAGATTGGCCTTCCGCAGAGCCGCCAGAACCGGCAGCGCCACAGTGGAGGTCAGCAGCGTGGACAGCAGACCGGTCAGGATCCGCATGCCCAGCACGCCGAAGATCAGCGCATAGGAATAATAGTCATAGAGGATGGAATCCAGGTAATAAACCAGGGTGTTGCCCAGGCTCACCACCACCGCCGTGACCAGGTTCACCGCGTAGTAGACCCAAGGCCGGTGGGCGGAGAGAATGGTCTCCAGGGACATCTGCTTTTTGAATGCCACGGTTCCCAGACCGATCAGCAGGCCGCGGATCGCCGGGGGCAAAATCCACAGCACCGTGGTGGGTGTGAAGCCAAAATGCAGCATCTGCTCCAGAAATGCGCCCAGGAAACCGACCACAAAGCCATCAATGGGACCATAGAGCATGGCCGCCAGGATTCCGGGCAGGGATGCGAAGGTGAGCTTGATGCCGCCGATGGTGACCGCCGCAGCAGAGAGCACAAAAAACAGGGCGATGAGCAGGGCGTCAATGACGAGACGTTTGGTTTTGGACATAAAAAAGCCTCCAATCACAGATTTTGGAGGAGGTTGATACATCTATATAAAACATGCCAAGCCCAAAGATAAGCTGGGCTTCTTGCTTAGGCGGTTGCGAGATCAGCATCGCGGAGCACGCTCCTTCGCCCGGCGGCAACCTCCCATCCAACCGGTACTTGACGCGCTGGTCTCTACTCCCTGCAGCATAGTATGGCATTATTGTAACGGATATTTCCAAAAAAGCAAGAGGTAATTTGATTAAATTTCCGCGGGGGCGAAACGGCGTTTGCCGCTCTGACGCGCAAAGCGGGCTTTGCGCGTCATTCCGATTCCTCTTGTACGGCGGCTTCCCGTTTCCGCAGGTCCTGGGCCACCAGCGTATAGACCAGCGCAAACAGGGGGATGGCCAGAATCATGCCGAAGATGCCGCCGAAGTTGCCGCCGACGATGATGGCCGCAAAAATCCAGATGGCCGGCAGCCCCACAGCGTTGCCCACCACATGGGGGTACACCAGCCGGTTGTCCACCTGCTGCAGCACCAGAAAGATCACCAGGAATAGGATGGCCTGGCGCACAGACACCAGCAGCAGCAAAAACACGCCCACAGCGCCGCCCAGGAACGCCCCCACCACCGGTACCAGAGCCGTAAAGGCAATCACAATGCCAATGAGCAGGGCATACGGAATTCGGAACAGCGCCAGAGCCACCGTCACCATGGCGCCGAGAATCAGCGCGTCCAGGCACTGGCCGGAGATAAAGCTGCCGTAGATTTCGTTCATAGTTGCACCGATGTACAGCAGCCTTCTGTGGGTCTCCGGCTTCAGATAGGCCTTGGACAGCCGTTTGAGGCCATGAATCAGGCTCTCTTTCTGCATCAACAGATAAAACGAGAAGCACAGGCCCAGAAGGAAATCCAGCACCGTGGACACCGCACCGCCCACCAGATTGCCGCCGGACTGTAGCAGCTGCTGAATGATGCCGTTCTGGAACATCTGTTGGATCACCTGTCCCACATCCAGCCGCTCCAGGTCGCTGAACCAGCTTTCCGGCAGACCCAGCCGCACCACACAAAAGTCCACCAGCTTTTGGATATACCCGGGCAGCCGCTCCACCAGCATGGCGCCGCTGTCCCGGATCTCAGGCACCAGTCCCGCAACCAGGACCGCCACCACCCCCACCAGCAGCACCAGGGAGAGGATAATGGAGACAATCCGGCGGAACGTGCGTTTCCGGAACGGGCCAAAGGTTAAAAAGCGCTCCAGCTGACGGACAATCAGGTTCATCACAAATGCGATGACGCAGCCATAGACCAGGGGCAGAATCAGTTCCAGCAGCATGCCGAAGCCCATCTGCACTGCTCCAAAATTCTGTACCGTGAAAAACAGCAGAACAATGCCCAGCAGGCTCCACAAAAACCGTTTGCTCTCCTTGCCCATGGCAGGTCACTTCCTTTGGATATGGCCGCAGAGGGATGCTCCCCTGCGGCCAGTATTTCTCGGTCGTATTTCTCAGTTGCCGAAGCCGAAGGGATACTGATAATAGTATTCCTCCTGATTCTGCTGCTCCTGCTCCTGCACCATGGCGTCCAGTTCCTCCTGGCTGGGCTTTTCGTCCAGCACCACGGTGACTTCCACTTCTGCGCCGGCACGGAACAGCGTTATATTGACCGTGTCACCGGCCTGCGCCTTCTTCAGTTCCGACAGCAGTGCCGGATTGTTCTCCACATCGACGCCGTCGAAGCGGATGATAATATCGCCCGCCCGGATGCCGGCCTTCTCCGCGCAGCTGCCGGGATTGACGCTTTCCACTCTGGGGCCTACCGGCAGGCCATAGTAGGCAGCGGTCTCGGAATCCAGTGTCCGCACCGTGACACCCAGATAGGCCTGTCCCTTGACATAGCCGTACTCCACCAGGTCGTAGGCCACCTTCAGGGCATCGTTAATGGGAATGGCGAAGCCCAGGCCCTCAATGGTGGTGCCGGTGGATGTGGAGCCGGAATACTTGGCTGTGGTCACACCAATGACGTTGCCGTCCATATCAAACAGAGGACCGCCGGAGTTGCCGGAGTTGATGGCCGCATTGGTCTGCAGCATATTCTGGGGATTGCCGTCGGTGTTGATTTCCCGGTCCAGGGCCGAGATAATGCCGTTGGTCATGGTGAAGGTCAGCTCGCCCAGAGGATTGCCGATGGCGATGACTTCCTCGCCCACCTTCAGCGTATCGGAGTCGCCCACGGATACGGCGGGCAGCCCCTTGGCATTGATTTTCAGCACCGCAATGTCATAGCTGCTGTCGGAGCCCACCAGCTCTGCCGGGAAGGCGTCGCCGTTGAACAGCGTCACCTCAATGGTGTCCGCACCGCTGATGACATGGCAGTTGGTGATGATATAGCCATCCTCAGACAGGATAAAGCCGGAACCGGCCGCCGAGGCCACGGCCTCCTGGCCGAAAACGTTGGTGGTGGTCTCCGTTTTGATGCCCACCACGGAATTGACCGTCAGCTCATAGACCTGGGTAGGCGTCAGGGTCTTGCCCGTATCGTTGGTATTGAGCTGCGCAGGCAGTTCATGGATCACCCGCTCAAAGGCCGGTTCCTCCTCCACCGGAGCGGCGGCCTCTTCCAGCTGGCTGTCTGCTGGATGCAGGCCGGCAATTGCCGTGGTCAGCACAGAGCCGCCGATACTGGCCACCAGGGCAACCACGGCGACCAGCGCCACAATTTTCGCTGTTGTGTGATTTTTCTTCTTCTTGGGTTTTTCCGGCTCCCCATGGGGGCAGGGTGTATACGAAGGCTCCTCCATGGGCTCGCACTCATAATTCATGTTGTTCTCTTCCATAGGAATCGCTCCTTGTTGTTTTATGCTGTTATCTTAGAAAGAAAATATGAAAAATGTATGACAAGAGGGAAAACGATATTTTAACATTCGGGCAATTCATGGGGTACAAATTCCAGCATATTTGCCACCCGCCGCAGGGACAGCCGGCGGCGCATATAGGGGTGATAGCGGAAGCTGCGGGCCACAAATTCCCGGTCCTTGCCGATCTGCCGGATGGTGGTCTTGCAGCCGGCCCGCTCCATGGCGTCCAGGCACTGCTCATAGGAGGGCACCGACCGGATGATTGCCACAATCTCCGGCCACAGCCGCTCCACCTCACCGGGGTCGATGGGATCCGTGATGGTATCCGGTGTGTTGAGCCGGCGCACATCCTCCGCCAGGGGGCCATAGTCGTCATAGATGGTGTCCCAGTCATTTTCCTCCCGCCGGGCCAGTACCGACGTCCACTGGGCCAGCTCTTCATAGTAGCGGAGCATAATCAGGGTGGCCACACCCACATCCTCTCCGTGATAGTTGGGCAGTTTGCCCTCCAGCAGTTCCTGGCATTCCCAGTAGTGGGCCATGATATGCTCCGTGCCGGAGCCGGGCCGGGAAGTTCCCGTAAAGCTCATGGCGATCCCGGTCATCAGCAGAGACTCAAACACAGCGCCTGCAGCCTGCTCGTCCCGGGCTGTCACCTGATCCGCCATGGACATCAGCCGGTCTGCCGCTTCCCGGGTCAGATTTGCCACACGCTGGCAATAGTGTTCCCCGGTGAGCAAATGTGATACCTGCCAGTCGATCAGGGCGATATATTTGCTGACCATATCGCCAAATCCCGCAGACTTCAGCTCTGCGGGCGCATCAGCCAGAATTCGGGTGTCGGCAATGACAACCTCCGGGCACTTGGCCGGATGGGTGGTTTTGAAGTTTCCGTCCACGATGGGCGCGTTATAGGAAGCGAAGCCATCCATACTGGGCGCTGTTGCAAACAGGCACAGGGGCTTGTTCCGCCGGGCACAGGCCAGGCGGCTGGGATCATGAATCGAACCGGTTCCCACGGCCAGAACACCGTCCACCCGGTCCAGCCAATCCTCCACCAGGCGCACATCGTCCATGGTGGCAACCCGCAGCTCGTCATAAATATGCTGTTCCACCTGGAAGCCCTCCAGGCTCTGCACAATGCCGTCGGCCGCCTGCAGGGTATGCTTGTCCGCCACCAGCAGAATATGCGTTGGGAAGTGATTCTCCCGGAGAATCTGTCCCACCTGGTTCACGAGGCCGCTTCCCACCCGGATGTCGCGAATATCGCACCGGTGCTCCATGCCGCAATCACAGTTCTGATAGGAATCAATCAACTGCCGGAAATCCATATCGTATCTCCCGTCCCTTCTTTGCCGTTTGGGGGTCTTTTTCTTTGGATACCATATCACACTTCCGGCAAAACCGCAAGTATCCCTTGCCCCGGGGACAAAAAACCGATATAATACCTAGCAAAGGAGGCGTTTGCATGGATCTCTTCTCCCCTGTCACCGCGCTGGCCGGTATCGGCCCCTCCCGGGCCAAGCAGCTGGCAGGCCTTGGCATCGAGAGTATCTACGACCTCATTGCCTATTTTCCCCGGACCTACGAGGACCGCACCCGGTTGGTTGCCATCAGCCAACTGGAGCCGGAGCAGCCGGCCTGTTTTGAGGCCATGGTCATCCGCGCTCCCCAGACTTCCCATATCCGCAAGGGACTGAGTCTGACCAAACTGACCGTTGCCGACGAGACCGCCAAGCTCAATCTGGTCTATTTCAACCAGCCCTATACCGCCGAGCAGCTGCGCTATGGCGAGAGCTATATTTTCTACGGCGCTTTGACCGGGGATTACGCCCGGTACCAGATGCAGAATCCGTCTTTCGAATCTCCCAATCAGCCCGGAGTGGTCACCCGGCGGATTATGCCCGTCTACAGCCTCACCGCCGGTATCAGCAACAAGCTTCTCTCCCGCTGCGTTCACCAGGCCCTGGATGCCTGCCTAGATACCCTGCCAGACCTGCTGCCCCAATGGGTGCAGGCGCAATATGGCCTGTGCTCCGTCCGGGAGGCCTATGCCGGCATCCATGAGCCCGCCAGCTTTGAATGCCTGGAAGCCGCCCGGAAACGGCTGATTTTTGAGGAATTCTTCCTCTTCTCCGCCGGACTGCAGCTTCTGCGCAGCCGCCGAACCCAGGCCGCCGCAGAGCCCTGCGGTGATCTGGAGCTGACCCCCTTCTATGCCGCCCTGCCGTTCTCCCTGACCGGCGCCCAACAGCGGGCCATCGGGGAAATTGCGGCGGATCTGGGCGGCAGCACCCCCATGAATCGTCTGCTTCAGGGAGATGTGGGCAGCGGTAAAACCATGGTGGCGGCAGCGGCCGTCTATCTGGCGGTGAAGAATCACCGTCAGGCGGCCTTTATGGCCCCCACGGAAATCCTGGCCGGTCAGCACTTCCAGTCCCTTTCCCGGCTCTTTGCCGCCCTGGACCTCCCCTGCGCTCTGCTCACCGGCTCCACCCCGGCAGCGGAAAAGCGCCGGATCAAGGAAGGCTTGGCCGACGGGTCCATTCCCTTCGTGGTGGGCACCCACGCCCTGCTCACCGGCGATGTGGCCTTCCGGAATCTGGGCCTGGTCATCGCCGACGAGCAGCACCGCTTCGGTGTGGCCCAGCGGGCAACCCTGGCCGGCAAGGGCCGCAGTCCCCATCTGCTGGTCATGTCCGCCACCCCCATCCCCCGCACCCTGGCTCTGATCGTCTATGGGGATCTGAACGTCTCAGTCCTGGACGAGCTGCCTCCGGGGCGGCAGACCGTGGACACCTTCCTGGTGGGCGAATCCATGCGGCCGCGGATCAACGCCTTCATCCGCAAGCAGGCCCAGGCGGGCCATCAGGTCTATGTGGTCTGTCCCGCCGTGGAGGAAAGTGAGACGGAGAGCCTCAAATCCGCCGAGGTCTGGGCCGACGCCCTGCAGCGGGCGGTCTTTCCGGAGCTGCGGGTGGGGCTGCTCCACGGCAAGCTGCGTCCGGCAGAAAAAGAACAGGTCATGGGGGCTTTTGCCCGCCACGACCTGGATTTATTGGTGGCCACCACAGTCATCGAGGTGGGCGTGGACGTGCCCAATGCCACGTTGATGGTCATTGAGAACGCCGACCGCTTCGGCCTGAGCCAGCTGCACCAGCTCCGGGGCCGGGTTGGCCGGGGCAAAGACAAGAGCTACTGCGTGCTGTTTACCGACAATCGCAATCCGGACACCCTGGCCCGGCTGAAGGCCCTGTGCAAAACCAACGACGGCTTCCAAATCGCCGAGGAGGATATGGCCCTGAGGGGCCCCGGCGACTTCTTCGGCAGCCGTCAGCACGGCCTGCCCCAATTCAAGGCCGCCAGCCTGACCCAGGACGTGGGGCTTCTGAAGCAGGCCCGGGAGGCCGCGGAAACCGCTCTGGCGGACCCGGACTATGTCCGCGACCCCTCCTTCCCTGCTCTGCAGGCCAGGATTCAGGTGCTCTTCCGCGACGCGGAGACCACATTGAATTGATTGTGTCTGTCCTCACTCCACCACCACATAAGCCGCGTTGGCATAGCCGGTGATGCCCTGGTAGCCCACGGAATACCAGTTGTCGTTGAGCCCGTAGATGGTCAGCTGGTCGCCGTTCTCCGCCTGGGTCAGGATCCGGGAGCTGGTGGTGGGCAAATCCCGGATATTGAGCCGGCCCCACTGCACCGTCACCGTACCGGTGCGGATGGGCTGCGGTTCCTGGAAGGGCACCCCGAAGTACTCCGTCACTCCCAGGGAAAGAGCCCGGGCAATGGCGTCCAGGTTGTTCTCGATCCACATGGCATCCTCCGGATTGTCATGATACCCCAGCTCCGCCAGAACCGCCGGCGCCCTGGTCCTGGTCACCTCGCCGATATTCATGGTGGGCAGGGCCCGGACCCGATCCGGCAGGGGGTAGATGGGCTTGAGATTGTCCACCAGAATCTCCGCCATCCGCAGGCCGTTCTGACTGCCCGGCGCATAGTACACGTCAATCCCCCGGTAGGTACCCTCAGCACCCAGCGGCGCGGCGTTGGAATGCAGGGCCAGGTGAAAGTCATAGTTCCCCGCATTGGATTGGCGGATGGCCGCCGCCGCATTCAGATTGGGATCGTTGCGGGTAAAACCGATGCCGCTGGCCAGCAGGTAGGGCTCCATGCGGTCGGCAATCTGGTTCATCCAGTACTCCTCGTTCCCTGTGGTCACATAAGGGTTGAATTCCTGGGTGGATGGACTTAAAAATAATGTTGGCATTTGCATCCCGCCTTTCTCTCCATATCTATGCAGGAAGTCCGGTGTTTACAACCGGAACCCCTTTGTGGTATGATAGGCGAAGAAGAGAGGATGTCGCAAATTATGCAATACATTGTTCTGGATATGGAGTGGAATCAGCCCTGGCCGGGTACTTATGCAGCCAAGCGCCCCCTGCCGGTTCACATCCGCGGCGAGATCATTCAGATCGGCGCCGTTCGCGTCACCGACCGGCAGATCGTGGGCGATGAATTCCAGGTGCTGATCAAGCCCAAATTTTACCGGAAGCTGAATAAGAAAGTCAGCAGCCTGACGGGCATCAAAGACGCCCAGCTGGCTCAGTTCGGAATCCCCTTCCCCGAGGCCATGGAGCGGTTCCGGGACTGGTGCGGCGACGACTGCGTGTTCCTCACCTGGGGCTTTGACGACATTGGGATTCTCAAGGAGAACATGGCCCTCCACGGCCTGGACAGCACCTGGCCGGAGCGGTGGTACAACGCCCAAATGATGTTTAACGCCCAGACTGACGGCGCCACGGCCCAAAAGGCTCTGAAAACCGCCATGCAGATGGCCGGCGTGGAGGCCAGCCGTCCGGCCCACGACGCTCTGGGCGACGCCTATCACACTGCCATTCTCTGCACCCGGCTGGACCTGCCCCGGGGTATGGCAGAATACGACCAGGCCATGAAAAAGCACGAGGATGGCTTTCACGGCGCCGAGCTGCCCGGCTGTCTCTCCCGGAAGGTCTACCACGGCTTTGCAACCAAGGAAGCCGCCATGGAAGCCCTGGGCGGCGAAGAAAACCGCTGTCCCAAGTGCGGTGAGCCCATGACCTGCGGCAAATGGGTCAGCCAGCAGGGCAAGCGGTATACCGCTGTGGCCGCCTGCCCGGCCCACGGGGATTTTCTTCTCCGCATCCGCCTGGCCCCGGACGAGGACGGCACCCTGAAAGCCGCCCGGCTGATCTACGAGGGCGATTCCGACGCCGCCAAGGCCTTTGAGACCGCCAAGCCCAAGGTACGCAAGCGACGCAGGCGGAAGAAAACAACCGCAGAATAAAAGGGTCTGTCTCAAAAATAGCAACATGCACAAGAGTTGACCGCACCAAGGCTCCCCTGCGTAAGGGGAGGCTTTCGGTGCAGCCTGTGTTTGTGCAAAAATGCTATTTTTGTGACAGGCCCTTTTTTCGTAACTACAGCGCACCCATCCCGCGCAGCAGATACACAATCAGAAAAATCGTTCCCATGGACAGAACGCTGCTCCAGACCACCAGTTGACTGGCCAGCTGGCTGTCGCCGCCGATCTCCTGGGTCATCACAGCCGAGGACACCGCCACCGGCGAAGCAAACACCGCTACCAGGGTGGGCATCTCCACAGTGGTCAGCGCCAAAGGCGTCCGCAGGGCCAGGGCCGCCCCAATGACCAGGGCAGGCGCTGCCGCCAGCCGCAGACAGATGCCCAGACTCAACTGCGGCAGCAGTCTGCCCGTGGCCCGGAAGTCCAGGCTTGCACCCAGAACAAAGAGCATCAGCGGCGACGCCGTTTTGCCCAGGTTCTGGAGCACCTGGTATACCGAGGGCAGTTGATCCCGCAGGAAAAAGTCCGGAACAGCCCCCAACTGCCGCAGCGCCACGGCGCCGATGCCGGCCAGGCAGCCCACGATCAACGGATTGCGCACAATCCGCAGCACCAATTTCCCCGCAGATGGCCGGCGGTCGGATGCGCCGCTGTAAAACGTCAGCACCAGCACGGCCAGAAGGTTGAACAGCGGTACCGTCAGGGCCGATACCACCGAAGCGAATGCCATGGCCGGTTCACCGCCCAGGGCGTTGGCCAGAGGCAGGCCCAAAATGGCCTGGTTGGAGCGGAACGCAGCCTGCACCAGCACGCCCCGCTGCTCCCGGCGTTTCAGTAGCCGCGCTGCAGCAGCGCCCATGGCTAAGCAGGCCAGGACGCCGCCTACGGCATAGACAGCCAGCCGCCAGTTGACCTGCGCCAGGTCTTCAATGGCATAGATGTTGCAGAACAAGCTCAGGGGCAACAAAAGGTGAAAGCACAGGCTGTTGAGTTTCCGGTAAAAATCCGGTTCCCACGGGCCAATCCGGCGCACCCCATAGCCCAGCGCAATGGTCAGCAACAGCGGCAGCAAGGCCCGCAGGGCAAACAGAAACGTATCCAGCATTCCTTCCAAGCCTCCGTTTTTCGTTGATTTTATTCATTATAATATAGAAACTGTCCGGCCGCAATCCCAGATTGCGGCCGGACGCAGCGTGTCGAAAAAGTCTTTTCGACACGCTTTCGTTTCAAGCAGGCTTGAAAC
>CAMBCW010000057.1 GCA_945864925.1 uncultured Clostridia bacterium | reverse complement strand
GATTCCTCTACGTCTCGTGGGCTCGGAGATGTGTATAAGAGACAGGATCATGGAGGTAATCCACAATCTCCTGCAGGCTCTCTTCCGCCTCATCCACGCCCTCTACATCGGAAAACTTAATGCCATCGGAGGATTTCACATAGACCTTGGCATTGGATTTGCCCATGTTGAACATCATGGAGTTGCCGCCGCCCATTTTCTCCATCATTTTCCGGGACATAAACTGCCCCAGTGCGATAAAGATAATCAGGGGCAGTACCCAGCCGAGGATGGAAACCAGCAGCGATGTCTGTTCGATCTCTTCTCCGGCAAAGGAAACGCCGGCTTTATAGAGCCGGGCCGTCAGCTCCGGATCGTTGACCATGGCAGTCTTATAGATGACTTTTTCCTCTTGGTCCGTGAACAGGATGCGGTTATCCTGTTCCTGGATTTCCACCCGGCTCACCTCTCCCTTTTCCGTCATGGACAGGAAGGTGTTATAGTCCACCTCCTGAATCTGCCTCTGGCTGATCCAGGGCATGGCCAGGAAGTTGAACAGCAGCAGCACGAGCATCACAATAACATAGTAATAAATCAGCGGTTTCTTGGGGGTTTTGACTTCATTCATATGCACACGCTCCTTTTCCAGTATACTGTATCACAAGTACGGCTTCTAAGAATTACCAGAGCAAGAATAGATTGTGAACTTACTGTGACACCCAGATCTCCAGAAGCGGATTCTCTCCGGCGGCGTCCTTCACGACCCGCTCCAGCGCCGGCAGCAGCTGCGCGTTCAGTACCGTCAGGCGCGCGGGCTCGCTCAGATCCGTCAGACAGTCGTACAGGGCGTCCAGATTTCCCCCATACCAGGCCGGGAACTCCAAGGCCCGGGCCAACTGGCGGTGAATGGCCTCCATACCGTCGCGGCAGTCAATTTGCACGTCTCTCATGATTCCGGTTCTCCATACAGCAAAGTGAACGTCTCATAGTGGTCCTCCGTATAGTAAATCAGACCATCGTTGGAAAAAACGATGCGTTTCGCGCCCCGCTTCTCAGCCCCCAGGGTATCGATGTCACATTCCGTCCAGACTCTGCCCGGCGCGTCGGGCAGAATGCCCTCATAGTTGCCGAACCGGTTGCCGCCGATACACTTGCCGGGGGCGTAGGGCTCCAGAGAGCCACCGGACCAGCCCAGGTCCTGGGCCTCTTTTTTGGTGATAAAGTTCCCCGGCAGACGGCCGTAGGTATCCAGATACAGGGCCACATCGTCCTTGCTGGTGTAGGTTCCGTCTTCGTCTATGGCAAGTTCCCGGGATATCTCGTCTGGCTTGTCCACCTCTGTGGGTTCTTCGGCTGCCGCCGGTTCTTCCGGTTCTGCAGGCAGTTCTTCCGGCTCCCCAGCCCCGTCCGGCAGGACGGAAACCACTTCAGACACCGTCTGCACAGTCTCCCGGCTGACGCCGCAGGCCGTCAGGCCCAGCAGCAGCGCCAGGGCCAGCAGCAGTGACAGGATTCTCTTTCCATTCATACCTATTTCTCCTTTTCCCTTTTACCCATAATATCCCGCCTCCAGCAGGACCTCCAGGCACCAATTGACCTGTTCATCGGTAAACAAAGCGCCGTATTTTCCCTTGGTCATCAGGGCCTCCAGGCTCAGCTCCAGGTGGCCGCAGCGCCGCAGGGCGTCAAAACCATCGGAGAGCCGCCGCTTTCCTGCCAGTTCCCGGGCCGTCTCCACACCGCCCCGGGTCTCCAGGCTTTGGTACAGCCGCTTGGTGGGACAGCCCCAGACCAGCATGGCCGTCTGCGCCTGGGCCATGGCCTCCTGTTGGAATGCCTTCTCCAGCGTCATGGGTTTTCCTCCTCAATCTGCCGCATCTGCCTGCCAATGGGGCAGCCGGAGGCATAGGCACAGTCCGGGTAATCACAGTCATACGTCCAGGGACCATCCTCGTTATCCATCAGCACCGTTCTGGCCTGATCCTGTGCCCGGCAATAGCCGGAAATCATCCGTTCCATACAGTTTGTTTCCTTTCAAGAATAAATCTCCTACATTGTGGTGAAATCTATTATAATACAGGGAAAATACCTTGTCTAGACGGTAAATCTCTTTACAAATATTTCGATATAACTTTCCGGAATCTATTTGCAATGGGTGTCGCTTGGTGTTATACTAATAGCTAAGAATTGAGGTGAACGCCAGTGAAAACCTATATGCGGGTGCTTCGGGCGGTGACCATGCTGGGGCAGTTTGGCTTCACGCTGATTACGCCGCCGGTGGTGCTCGGTCTGGTAGCCTGGTGGCTGCAGAGCCGTTTCAACCTGGGAAGCTGGGTGATGCTTCTGGCGCTGCTACTGGGACTTCTGACTTCCGGAGCCAGCGCCTATCAATTCTTCCGCCGTGTGCTGACCGCCGAGAAAAAGAAGCGTCAGGCCGACGAGCCGCCGGAAAAACCGGTGGTATTTTACAGACATGACTAAGCAGGAGGAATGCCAATGAAAATCAGCCCGTCCGTTCTGAAAGAAACCGGTCATATAGCTTTGGGCGTATTGATCGGCGACGCCGTGATGGTGGCAGTCTTTGCTCTGCTGGGGCGCCTGGACTATACCGTCCTTCTGGGTGCGCTCCTGGGCAGTGCAGGTGCGATTGGGAATTTCTTTCTCATGGGACTGTCCTGTCAGCGGGCCATGAACAATCCTGATCAGGCCAAGGCCATGGTTCAGCGCTCCTACACGCTGCGTATGCTGGCCATGATTGTCGTCATGATCGTTGGTTTTGCGGCCCCCTGCTTCCACGTCGTCGCCGTCGTCATCCCATTTCTGCTGCCCAGCATCACAATCCATGCGATGCGGCTGCTTGGACTGTATAAGCCCGGGGAGAAAGGAGGCGAGAAAGAGTAAATGGAAGTTGATATTCATGGTGCACCAATCTATTTTGAAATTCCGATTTTTGGCGGCATCCCTATTACCGGCACCCTGGTGGTGACTTGGGGCGTCATGATTGTCCTGACTGCCCTGTGTGCCTGGATGACACACGGCATGAAGGTCCGGGACATCAGTAAAAAACAGGCCGTTGCGGAAAAGATTTATGAAATGCTCAACAATCTGGTCCGGAACAACATGGGTGAAAAATGGATGGGCTATCTGCCTTTGGTCACGGCAATTTTCGGCCTGTCCGTCTGCAGCAGTCTTTCCTCGCTTCTCGGTCTTTGGGCGCCCACAGCGGACGTCAATACCGAACTGGCCTGGGCGCTGGTGGTGTTCATTCTGATCACCCGCCACAAGATCAAGGGCCATGGCCTGAAGGGATATCTGAAAGGATATCTGGATCCCATCTTTGTGATGGCTCCCTTCAATGTTCTGGGAGAGATTTTCACCCCCATATCCATGGCCTTCCGTCATTTCGGCAACATTGTGTCCGGCTATGTGATCTCGGCGCTGATTTACGCGGCGCTGATCGCGGCCAACCACGCACTGTTCCGCCTGCTGCCCGGCCTGGTTGGCAGTCTGCTGGCGGAGATCCCCATTTTGGGCGTCGGCATTCCCGCAGTGTTCTCTCTATATTTTGATTGGTTCGGCAGTTTTATCCAGGCATTTATTTTCTGCATGCTGACCATGATCTTTATCTCCACAGCGGAGGATTAACTCGTCTTTCATTCATAATCAAAAAATTGCAAAAAACACTTAGGAGGATTATTTTTATGGAAAGAGCAATCGTTCTTATGGGTTGCGCCATCGGCGCTGGTCTGGCCCTGATCGCTGGTATCGGCCCTGGTATCGGCGAAGGCTATGCAGCCGGCAAGACTGTCGAATCCATTGCCCGCCAGCCCGAAATGAAGGGTGAACTGACGTCCACCATGATTCTTGGTATCGCCCTGTCCGAAACCACCGGTATCTACGGCTTCGTCACCGGCCTGCTGCTGATGTTCGTCTGCCCCAGAATGTTCCTGGGCATGCTGTAAGCTGCTTTCGGACCATTGTCATTCAGTCTGAAAGGAGGAAAGCCCTATGGGATTTCAAGAGTTGGTCACGATCGCGCCCTGGACCCTCATCCTGCAGATCTGCAACCTGCTCATCCAGATGCTTCTGTTTAAGAAGTTCCTGCTGAAGCCGGTGCAGAACATCATCAAGCAGCGGCAAGAGCTGGCCAACGCTGATCTGGACGCCGCAGAGGCCGCCCGGACAGAGGCGGAAAACGCCAAAGTGGAATATGAGAAGCAGATGTCCGGCGCCCGGGAGGAAGCTGCCGCCCTGGTGCGCAGCGCCGCCCAGACCGCCCAGAGCCGCAGTGAACAGATTCTTCAGGAAGCCAAGGAAGAAGCTGCCGCCATCCGTGCCAAGGCCTCCAGCGACATCGCCCAGGAGCGCCGCAATGCGGTCAACGAGATCAAGAACGACATCTCCGGAATCGCCGTCTCCATTGCCTCCAAGGTTGTGGAGAAAGAAATCAACGAGGCGGATCACGAGGCTCTGATTCAGGAATTCATTGATCAGATGGGTGAAGCCGTATGACCAAGACAGAACAGGTTTACGGCGGGTCTCTCTATGACCTGGCTCAGGAAGAAGGACTGACCGGCGTAATTTTGGAGGAACTGCGGCAGGTCATCGCCCTTTTTGATGCAAACCCTGATTACTGGCGGTTCCTGGCAACTCTGTCCATCTCCAAGGACGAGCGCTGCCAGGCCCTGGATGAAGCGCTGCGGGGCAGCATCCAGCCCTATCTGCTGAACTTTCTGAAAATACTCTGCGAAAACGGAACCATCGGCCAGCTGAAGGGCTGCGCCCAGGAATACCGTCGCCGCTACAACGAGGACCATGGCATTGTGGAGGTCCGCGCTGTCACGGCCGTGGAGCTCAAGCCCCAGCTGCGGCAGCGGCTGCAGGACAAGCTCCAGCAGGTGCTGGGCAAAACCGTCGAACTCACCTGCCGCGTGGATCCCGCCTGCATGGGCGGCGTCCTGCTGGAACTGCCCGGCCGGCAGCTGGACGGTACCGTGAAGCACCGTCTGGACGCCTTGAGCGCCAGCTTGAAAACAGCAGCGGTATAAGACCGCGCCGCAATCTCCCGGCAAGGGAGCTGCAGGCGCAGTATCAATGTAAAACTATCCAAATATCATCACAAAGGTTGGTGAAACAATGGAATTAAGACCGGAAGAAATTTCGAAAATCATCAAGGCGCAGATCAAGCACTATGAAAACAAGATCGAGCAGAGCGAAACCGGCACCATCATTCTGGTGGGCGACGGCATCGCCCGGGCTACGGGTCTGCAGAAGTGCATGGTCAATGAGTTGGTGCAGTTCTCCAACGGCGAGTACGGCATGGCCCAGAACTTGGAGGAAAATTCTGTCTCCATCGTTCTGCTGGGCTCTGACGCCGGCATTCGTGAGGGCGACACCGTCAAGCGCACCGGCCGTGTGGTTTCCGTCCCTGTGGGCGAAGCTCTGATCGGCCGCGTGGTGGACGCTCTGGGCGCTCCCATTGACGGCAAGGGCGAGGTCGAAGCAGTCAAATACATGCCCATTGAAGCACCGGCGCCCGGTATTATTGAGCGCAAACACGTCTCTGTTCCTCTGCAGACCGGCATCAAGGCAATCGACGCCATGATCCCCATCGGCCGCGGCCAGCGTGAATTGATCATCGGCGACCGCCAGACCGGCAAAACCACCATCGCAACGGATACCATTATCAACCAGAAGGGCAAAGACGTGATCTGCGTTTATGTCGCCATTGGTCAGAAACGCTCCACCGTGGCCCAGTTGGTGGAAACCCTGGAGAAATCCGGCGCCATGGACTATACCATTGTCGTTTCCGCCACAGCTTCGGAAATGGCGCCTCTGCAGTATATCGCCCCCTATGCTGGCTGTACCATGGGCGAATATTTCATGCACCAGGGCAAGGACGTGCTGGTCATCTATGACGACCTGAGTAAGCACGCTGTGGCCTACCGTGCCATTTCCCTGCTGATTCGCCGTCCCCCCGGGCGTGAAGCATTCCCCGGCGACGTGTTCTATCTCCATTCCCGCCTGCTGGAGCGCGCTGCGCGGCTGGCGCCGGAATACGGCGGCGGCTCTCTGACGGCCCTGCCCATCATTGAAACCCAGGCCGGCGACGTCTCCGCCTATATCCCCACCAACGTTATTTCCATCACCGATGGCCAGATTTACCTGGAAACCGAGCTGTTCCACGCCGGCGTTATGCCCGCTGTGAACCCCGGCATCTCCGTTTCCCGTGTCGGCGGTGACGCCCAGATCAAGGCCATGAAGAAGGTGGCCGGCAACCTGAAGCTGCTGTACTCCCAGTACCGCGAGCTGCAGAGCTTCGCCCAGTTCGGTTCCGATCTGGACCGTGACACCAAGGAGCGTCTGGCCCTGGGTGAACGGATTGTGGCTGTGCTGAAGCAGGGCCGCAACGCACCGGTAGACGTGGCCCACCAGGTGTGCATCTTCTACGCAGTCATCCACAATTTCCTCAAAGACGTGGCCGTGGAGCAGATCCCGGACTACGAACAGGGTCTTTACATCTATGCAAACGACCACTGCTTCGATGTCCTGGAGAACATCCGCACCACCGGACTGCTGTCCAAGGAGGATGAGGCTGCCCTGAATCAGGCCCTGACCGACTATACCACCCAGTTTCTCAATCTGAAGTAAGGAAGGAGGCACGCACATGGCCGGCGTATCCATGAAGGATATCAAATCCCGTATCAAGAGCATGGAAAGCACCAAGCAGATCACCAAGGCCATGGAAATGGTGGCGGCTTCCAAGCTGCGCGGCGCCCAGGATCGCGCCATCGCCAGCCGTCCTTATTTCGAAGTCCTGTATCAAACCATGCACGACATCGCCGACGCCAATACGGAGCTGACCTCTCCCTTTGTCCAGAAGCCCCGGGGCGAAAAATACTGCTTTGTGGTGATCGCGGGTGACCGCGGCCTGGCCGGCGGCTACAACAACAACGTGCTCAAGCTCGCCATGGCCGCCATGGAGGGGAAGGACGCCATGGTGTTGCCCATCGGCAAGAAGGCCACGGAGTATTTCCGCAGCCACGGCGTTCCCATTCTCAATACCCTCTATCCCGTGGCTGAAGGCATCAACGCAGGGGAATGCTACACCATGGCCAACTCCCTGTGTCGGGAATACCTGGACGGGACCTTTGACCAGGTGGTGCTGTGCTACACCAATTTCGTCACAGTGCTGACCCAGACCCCCAGCTCCCTGCCGCTGCTGCCCCTGTCCATCGTCGGCAGCGGAAAACGCCCGGAGGGTCATCAGCCCCTGACCATTTATGAACCGGACAGCGTCTCCGTGTTCAACGCCATTGTGCCGGAATACCTGGGCGGCGTCATCTACGGCGCCCTGCGGGAGTCCCTGTGCTCCGAGCAGGCTGCCCGCCGCACCGCCATGGATTCCGCCACCAAAAACGCCGAGGAAATGATCGAAGGTCTGAGCCTGCAGTATAACCGTGCCCGTCAGGGTGCCATTACCCAGGAGATCACCGAGATCGTCGCCGGCGCAGAACATTGATTCGAAAGGAGTTGACCCCATTTGGCCAATATCGGTACCATTGTCCAGGTCATCGGACCTGTTTTGGACATCCGCTTCCCCGACGGTCAGCTGCCCAACCTGCTCAACGCCATCGAGATTGACAACCGCGGCAAAAAGCTGACGGTGGAAGTGGCCCAGCATATCGGTGACAATGTCGCCCGCTGCATCGCCATGTCTTCCACCGACGGTCTGGAGCGCGGCATGGAAGCTGTGGACACCGGCTCCCCCATCACCGTTCCTGTGGGTGATGCGTGCCTGGGCCGTATCTTCAATCTGCTGGGTGAGCCCGTGGACAATATGGAAGCCCCCGACGCTTCCGAACGCTGGCCGATCCACCGTCCGGCCCCCAGTTTTGAAGAGCAGGAATCCACCACGGAAATCCTGGAAACCGGCATCAAGGTCGTGGACCTGATCTGCCCCTATGCCAAGGGCGGCAAGATCGGCCTCTTCGGCGGCGCCGGCGTGGGCAAGACCGTCCTGATCATGGAACTGATCAACAACGTCGCCAAGCAGCACGGCGGTCTGTCTGTGTTCACCGGCGTCGGCGAACGCACCAGAGAAGGCAACGATTTGTACAACGAGATGAAGGAATCCGGCGTTCTGAGCAAGACTGCCCTGGTCTACGGCCAGATGAACGAGCCCCCCGGGGCCAGAATGCGCGTGGGCCTGTCCGGTCTGACCATGGCGGAATACTTCCGCGACGTCAAGCATCAGGACGTGCTGCTGTTCATCGACAATATCTTCCGTTTCACTCAGGCCGGCTCCGAGGTTTCGGCTCTGTTGGGCCGTATGCCCTCCGCCGTCGGCTATCAGCCCACCCTGGCAACGGAAATGGGCGCCCTGCAGGAGCGCATCACCTCCACCAAGAAGGGCTCCATCACCTCCATTCAGGCTGTCTACGTCCCCGCTGACGACCTGACTGACCCGGCTCCCGCCACCACCTTCGCCCATCTGGACGCCACCACAGTTCTGGACCGCAGCATCGCGTCCCTGGGCATCTACCCCGCTGTGGATCCTCTGGCCTCCAGCTCCCGGATTCTGTCTCCGGAAGTTGTGGGTGAGGAGCACTACGAAGTGGCCCGCTCCGTCCAGCGGATTCTGCAGCGTTACAAGGAACTGCAGGATATCATCGCCATCATGGGCATGGACGAGCTCTCCGAGGCCGACAAGCTGACGGTCAACCGCGCCCGTAAGGTGCAGCGTTTCCTGTCCCAGCCCTTCTCCGTGGCCGAGCAGTTCACCGGCTATCAGGGCAAATACGTCCCCCTCAAGGAGACCATCCGCGGCTTCAAGGAGATCATTGAGGGTATGCACGATGACATTCCCGAATCCGCTTTCCTGTTCGCTGGCTCCATTGATGAGGTCGTGGCCAAGGCAAAGGGTGAGAACGCATGACATACCATCTGCAGATCGTGACCCCCGACGGGCAGTATTTTGACGGTCAGGCGGAGCGTCTGCTGGTGCCGACCATCAACGGCCAGGTAGGCATTCTGGCCCGGCACATCAACTATGTGACCGCCCTGGGTATGGGGCCGGCCAAGGTTGTCACGGAAGAGGGCGAACGGCACGCCGCCTGCATCGGCGGTATGCTGGCTGTCACCAACGGCGAGGTTAAAGTGGTGGCCACCACCTTTGAATGGGCCGACCAGATCGACGTGGAACGGGCCAAGGCCTCCCTGGCCCGGGCTGAAACCATGCTGGCCGATCCAAAAGCAGATGACCAAACCCGGACCTATGCTCTGGCCCGTCAGAAACGCGCCCGGGTCCGCCTGAGCGTAGCGGAAAAGAAATAAGGATTACGATTTCGGTTTTCGTAAGCATGTCCCGCACTGTCATTGCGAGGAGCGAAGCGACGTGGCAATCCGTATCCCAAACGTCTCAAGTTTTTGAGCATTTCTGTGAATTCGCCCCGTGTGAAGGGGAAACGGATTGCCACGCCAGTCTGTGGACTGGCTCGCAATGACAGCATTGTTCTGAACGCCTGCAAAAAATCATCAACTGCTTATTTAAGCCGATCGTCATAATAAGGATTTCAGAAAAGTCCTGCCGCAAAAATTGCCATTTGCAAGCCTCCCCTGTGCAAGGGGAGGCTTGTTGCGTCTAGCTTTGTGCATCTTGCTTTTTTTACGACAGGCTTTTTGTTTATGATCTATATTGACAGTTTTGCTCTAATGGATTAGACTGTAGATACTCTAATCCATTAGAGAAAGGAGCCCTGTCCATGGACACCCCGAAAATTTTTGAAAGTGAATACCGTTTCTGCCTGATTCTGTGGGAGCACGAACCCATGAAAAGCAGTGAGCTGGTGCGTCTGTGCCAGGAACAGCTGGGCTGGAAGCCCACCACCACCTACACTGTCATCAAGCGTCTGTCCGAGCGCGGCGTTTTGAAAAACGAAAACACCATGGTCTCTTCTCTGGTCTCCAAGGATGAGGTGCAGGCAGCGGAGATCGACGAGCTGGTGGAGAAAAAATTTGAAGGTTCCCTGCCGGCCTTTGTGGCCGCCTTTACCAGGCACCAGAAGCTTTCGGAAAAAGAGATTGACGAGGTACAGCGGATGATCGACCGCTTCCGGGAAGGAGGCAAGCCATGACCGAACTGTTTCTGAACACCGTCAATCGGAGCATCTCTGCCGGCTGGCTTGTCCTGGCTGTGCTGGTGCTCAGAGTGTTTCTGAAAAAAGCGCCCAAATGGGCCAATGTGCTGCTGTGGGGCATCGTCGCCCTGCGGCTGCTGTGCCCGTTTTCCATGGAGAGCGCCCTGAGCCTGATTCCCAGCGCTGAAACCATTCCTCCGGAGATCATGATGGACCCGGCGCCCACCATTCACACCGGTATCTCCGTCATCAACAGCGCTGTCAATCCGGTGATCCAGCAATCTTTCGCACCAGCGCCAGTCGCCAGTGCAAATCCGCTGCAAATCTGGATTCCCATATGTGCCTGTGTCTGGATCCTTGGCGCTGGGCTGCTCCTGGCATACGCGGCCATCAGCTACGGACGACTGCGCAGGAAGGTACGCACGGCAGTCCTCCTGGGGGATAATCTCTTCCAGAGCGAAGCTGTCAGTTCTCCCTTTGTGCTGGGCATTATAAAGCCGAAGATCTATCTCCCATCTCACATGGACAGCCAGACTCTGGATCCAGTCATCGCCCACGAGCAGGCCCACATCCGCCGGAAAGACCACTGGTGGAAGCTTTTGGGTTTCCTGCTGCTGGCCATCCACTGGTTCAACCCGCTCCTGTGGCTGGCCTATGGTCTTTTATGCCGGGACATCGAGCTGGCCTGCGACGAAACCGTCATCCGGGAACTGGACAACCAACAGCGGGCGGACTACTCCCAGGCCCTGCTGGCCTGCAGCGTCAGCCACAAAGGCATCGCCGCCTGTCCCCTGGCTTTTGGGGAGGTGGGCGTGAAGGAACGGGTGAAATCCGTGCTGACCTACAGGAAGCCTGCGTTCTGGGTGATTCTTCTCGCTGTTTTGGTCTGCCTCATCACTGCGGTCTGTTTTCTGACCAATCCAAAGCAAACCAGCTTTGACATTTCAATTACAATTCCGGCCGGGAGCGAAGCAGGCATCTATTTCTCTGACGAAGAAATCTCGCCGATCCGAAATCGAATTCACTGTTCCGTCGGTCCGGATGTGGGCAGCACGGAAATTGTTCTCAAGCCGGTGGCGGTACATCAGGAAACTGTCTCTGACCCGTCTGCATATGCTGAACCCGGTGTTTCTGTAACCATCCCAGCGGAGAAGGAAAGCTGGTTCAAATTTGGAATCCTTGCCGATAACCTGACCGGTCAGGACAAAACCGTGCATGTTACCGTAAGCCCTGTTATGGTACGGATCGCTTCGGAATCGCCTGCTGTGGGGCCTGCAGCAAAATGGGTAGACTATTCCGATTCCTATCCCGAAGCCGGTACTTTGGAGACAGAGCGCCCTGAGTTCCCCGGCGTGATCTTCCAGTATACGTCCGGACAAGTCACAGCCATCCATGGTTCCAATACAACCGTCCTGGTTTCCGGCATGCCCATCTGGAACGTCTATTTCTCCGATCTGACCGGAGACGGCAAGCCTGAGGTCTGCGCTACCGTCAGCTTTGGTTCCGGGCTGATTGACACCCACGTTGTGGTTTTCGACTACGCCAATGGCCAGGAATACCTGCTGTGGGATCGCGGTGTATCTGAATATGCCCTGCATCTGGAAAACGGCAGGCTGATTTGCGACAAATGGGGATATCCCGATGGTGAAATCACAGAATCCGGAGAACTGATACTTGTGGACACCAGCGGCGGTGAAAGCTGGTACGGTCTGGCTATTGCCCCCGGAAGCAAATAGATTGTTTTCTCTAAGGCTCCCCTGTGTTAGGGGCCGACAAGCCGTGACTGAGGGGTCGGTGCAGGCACGAACTGCCTGCACACAACCCCTCC
>CAMBCW010000056.1 GCA_945864925.1 uncultured Clostridia bacterium | reverse complement strand
GGGCTCGGAGATGTGTATAAGAGACAGCTCTCCGATGGCTGCCACGGAGCCCAGGGAGATCAGCAAAATCACCAAATTCAGCAGCACAATCTGCAGCACAACCGCCAGGAGTTTCTCTGCCACAATCCGGCTCCGGGCGATGGGGTGCGTCAGCAGGAACTCCGCCGTATGGTCCTTCTCCTCCCCGGCCAGACTCTGGATGGCCACCAGGGCCGCAAAGAACGCGCCGCCCAGGCCCAGAATATTGCCGCACTCAATGGCGTAAAAGCCGGTCAGGGTGCCGAAGCTCAGCCGGTCCATGCCGAAGGCCTGGGTAAAGCTGCCCATGGAGGCGAACATCTCGCTGACGCCGTCCATTTCTCCCTTCATCTCCGGGAACAGGAAAATACACACGGCCATCAGAAAGCCGATGGACGCCGTCCAGACAAGCAGCGCCGTTCTGCCCCGCCGCAATTCATGATTCACCAGGGTCATTGTGCCCCGCCTCCCTCCTGATAATAGTGGAGAAATACTTCCTCCAGATCCGGCTCGGCCACGGACAGATCGCTGACGCTTCCCCGAGCCAACCGATCCAGCAGCTTGTCCAGGGCGCCGCCATAGAGGAAGCTGACGCCGCCGTCCAGCTGCCGCAGATCCCGGACGCCCTCCAGGCCCTCCAGTTCCACGGTACCGTGGACCGCCACCCGCTTGGCGCTGGTTCGGGTCAGATCCTCCACCGGGCCGCAGGCAATGAGCCGCCCCTCCCGGATGATGGCCGCCCGGGTACAGTTGCGCTGAATTTCCGACAGCACATGGGACGACAGAAAGACTGTGGCCCCCTGGCGGTTCCGCTCCCGCAGGATGGCAAAGAATTCCCGCTGCATCAGAGGATCCAGGCCGCTGGTGGGCTCATCGAGAATCAGCAGATCCGGATCATGCTGCAGGGCGCAGACGATCCCCACCTTTTTCCGGTTGCCGAAGGACAGTTCCTCCACCTTTTTCTCCCTATCCAGCTGGAGCCACTCACACAGCTCCCCGGCCCGGGCCGTACAATCGCGGCCGCGCAGCTGCGCCGAGAGCTTCAGGACCTCCCGCACCCGCATGCCCTGGTAGAACACCGCCTCGGAGGGCAGATAGCCCACCCGGGCCAGCAGATCTTTTTTCGGCGCGCCGATGTCCATTCCCAGCAGGGACGCCCGGCCGCCGCTGGGATGAATCAGTCCCAGCAGGGTGCGGATGGTGGTACTTTTTCCCGCGCCGTTGGGGCCGATGAAACCGAAGAATTCGCCCTGCTCTACAGCCAGGTTCAGCTCCACAATGCCCCGGGCCTTGCCGTAATACTTGGTCAGGCCCACAGTTTCAATGGCATTCATTCTCATTCCTCTTTTCTCAGGTAGATTTCTTTCCAGAATTCAATCAATTCGGTAAAATTCTGCTCCATCTGGTCCAGGTCCAGCTCCCGGCCCTGGATATTTTCCCAGAGATAC
The DNA here is from genome assembly GCA_945864925.1 of uncultured Clostridia bacterium. GTDB lineage: Bacteria > Bacillota > Clostridia > Oscillospirales > Oscillospiraceae > Avoscillospira. The sequence goes on along the minus strand of CAMBCW010000056.1, from coordinate 10,777 downwards.
CCCACAGAAGCCCAATACATCTCCCGGCACATCATCTGCAGATCCAGCCCCTCTCTGAACCGGGACGGATCCAGCTTCAGCAGGGCGGCGTTGGTTTTAAAATCCACATGCTTCTGATAGCTGGCCTGAATGGCCGGGGCAATCTCCGGGTCCTGCTCGTAGTAGGCCTTCAGGACAAAAGCGCCCAGATAGGGATACTGCCGCATGATCTGCACTTTCGCTTTCAGACCGCTGCACATCGTCTCGAACAAATCCGATTTTTCATAGCAGCCATATTGCCGCAGCGTCTGGATGGTGATTTCCGCGCAATGCTCCCACAGATACAGGTAGAGCTCCTTCTTATTGCGGAAATAGTGGAACAGCAGAGATTTGCTGATGCCGGCCTCGGCGGCAATTTCGCTGACGGGGCTCTTCCGGTAGGAGTTCTGGGAAAAGACCCGGTAGCCTCCATTGAGAATGGCCTGCTGCTTCTCCTGGGGCAGGGAAAAAAACTTCTCATTCATCGGCATTCCTCCATAAACCGCTTCGGTCAATCTCATTCTAGCGCCGTTGACCGTTTTTGAGAAGACCCCAGAAATAAAAATAGCCTGCCGCAAAAACCACGGCAGGCACAGACAATGACCGCGCCATGGCTCCCCTACAACAGGGGAGCTGGCCCGAAGGGCCTGAGGGGTGTCAAACTGCCGTTCCTTGCATGCAACTGCAGGGATATTTGGTAGCTTGACACCCCTCCGCTTCGCTATCGCTCAGCACCTCCCCTATTGTAGGGGAGGCATTGGGTGCGGTCTGTGATTGTGCATCATCGCGTGCTTTTGGCAGGCAAGCACGCTTTTTCGGTTATTTGCTCTCGATGGCCAGCTCGCCGTCCCGGACTTCCACCGCCAGGATGGCGCCGGGGAGGATGTCGCCCTTGAGGATCTTCCTCGCCAGCAGGGTTTCCACCGTGTGCTGGACATAGCGGCGCAGAGGCCGCGCGCCGAACTGCGGGTCGTAAGCCGCGTCAATGATGAATTGCTTGGCCTCCTCGGACACCTCGCAGCGCAGCTGCTTATCCGCCAGGCGCTTGTTCAGGTCATTGATCTGCAGGTCGATGATCTTGGTGATGTTGCCCTTGGTCAGAGGCTTATAGAACACAATCTCGTCCAGACGGTTCAGGAACTCGGGGCGGAAGCTGCGGTGCAGCAGCTGCTCCACCTGCTCCCGGGCCTCCTGGGTGATGGACCCGTCGGGGCCGATGCCGTCCAGCAGGTATTGGCTGCCCAGGTTGGAGGTCAGGATGATAATGGTGTTCTTGAAGTCCACCGTGCGGCCCTGGGAATCGGTGATCCGGCCGTCGTCCAGAACCTGCAGCAGGATATTGAACACATCGGGATGGGCCTTTTCCACCTCGTCAAAGAGGATGACGGAATAGGGCTTACGCCGGACAGCTTCCGTCAGCTGGCCGCCCTCCTCATAACCCACATATCCGGGAGGCGCGCCGATGAGCCGGGACACGGAGAACTTCTCCATATACTCGGTCATATCGATCCGCACCAGGTTCTTTTCATCGTCGAACAGGTTCTCGGCCAGGGCCTTGGCCAGTTCCGTCTTGCCCACGCCCGTGGGACCCAGGAACAGGAAGGAGCCAATGGGCCGGTTGGGATCCTGGATACCGGCACGGCTGCGGAGAATGGCCTCGGTGACAGAGGTCACGGCCTCATCCTGGCCCACCACCCGCTGATGCAGCGCCTCATCCAGGTGCAGGAGCTTCTCCCGCTCCCCTTCCACCAGCCGGGCCACGGGAATGCCCGTCCAGCGCTCGATGATTTTGGCAATCTCCTCTTCCGTGACCTTGTTCCGCAGGAGACTGCTCTCCTGGGCGTCCTGGGCCAGCTTTTCCTCCTGGGCCAGCTGTTTCTGGGTCTCCGGCAGGGTTCCGTATTTCAGCTTGGCAGCCTTTTCGTAGTCGCCGGCCTCCTGGGCCCGCTCAATGTCGGCATTCAGCTGCTCGATCTGCTCCCGCAGGGTCTGCACCTTGCCGATGGCGGCCTTTTCGTTCTCCCACTTGGCCTTCATGGAGTTGAACTTGTCCCGGGCCTCCGCCAGCTCCTTCTGCAGCTCCGCCAGCCGGGCCTTGGAGAGCTCGTCGTCCTCGTTTTTCAGAGCCACTTCCTCGATCTCCATCTGGATGATCTTCCGGCGGATGACGTCCAGCTCCGTGGGCATGGAGTCCATCTCCGTGCGGATCATGGCGCAGGCCTCATCGATCAGGTCAATGGCCTTGTCCGGCAGGAACCGGTCGGTGATATAACGGTTGGACAGGGTCGCGGCGGCAATGATGGCCGGGTCGGTGATCTTCACGCCGTGGAACACCTCATAGCGCTCCTCCAGACCTCTCAGGATGGCGATGGTATCCTCCACCGTGGGCTCATTGACCAGGACCGTCTGGAACCGGCGCTCCAAAGCCGGGTCCTTCTCAATATACTGCCGGTACTCGTCCAGAGTGGTGGCGCCAATGCAGTGCAGCTCGCCCCGGGCCAGCATGGGCTTCAGCAGGTTGCCGGCGTCCATGGAACCCTCGGTCTTGCCGGCGCCCACAATGGTGTGCAGCTCATCGATAAACAGGATAATGCGGCCCTCAGACTTCTTGACCTCGTTGAGAACCGCCTTCAGGCGCTCTTCGAACTCACCCCGGTACTTGGCACCGGCGATCAGGGCGCCCATATCCAGGGAGAAGATGGTCTTGTCCTGGAGACTCTTGGGCACGTCGCCCTTGACAATTCGCTGGGCCAGGCCCTCGGCGATGGCGGTTTTGCCCACGCCGGGCTCACCAATGAGCACGGGGTTGTTCTTGGTCTTGCGGGACAGAATGCGGATGACATTGCGGATTTCTTCATCCCGGCCGATGACCGGGTCCATTTTTTTCTCCCTGGCCCGCTTCACCAGGTCGGTGCCGAATTTCTCCAGGGCCTCGTAGGTGGTCTCGGGGTTGTCCGTGGTGACCCGCTGGGAGCCGCGGATGGTCTGCAGGGTCTGCAGGCAGCCCTCCTTGGTAATATTGTAGGTGCGGAACAGATTTTTGATGGTGCTGTCCGCCGTCTCAATCAGGGCCAGCAGCAGATGCTCCACGGAGACATATTCGTCCTTCATGGAATCCGCGATTTCCTCGGCCTTATTGAGCATGTCATCCACGGTGCGGGCAATATAATATTTCCCAGCCTCCCGGCCGGAGCCGGTGACCCGGGGCAGCTTGGCCAGTTCCTGATTCACCGCAGCATCCAGGCTTTCCACGGTGATGCCCATGCGCTTGAGCAGGGCCGGCACCAGGCCGTCGTCCTGCCGCAGCAGGGCCGACAGGATGTGAATCTGCTCAATCTGCTGGTTTTCATTCTGAATCGTCAGTTCCTGGGCCGCCTGGATGGCCGCCAGGGACTTCTGGGTATATTTTTGTGCGTTCATAACTGCACCTCCAGTGTGTGCGCAACTTTTAGCACTCTTCTCATTCGAGTGCTAATCTCATTTGTCCTCAGTGTAATCCTTTTTCTTTGGATTGTCAATAGGCTTCCCCGGCGGAACTTGTTATATTTTTATGAACGCAGGCCGGGACACAGATTGACATAATTCCAGAAGATTTAATAAATATTTCATAACTTCGCACTAAGATATTTAATATCCTCCGGCTATACTAAGAGTGTCAGAAGCGATTGTCTTTTTCATTTTTCCCCTCTTTTCTTTTTTTGAAAACACCTCGCCGGCTGGTCCCCGGTGGGGTGTTTTCGATTCTCTGTATCGGTCCGAACTTTCGCGATATGCACAATCATTCCGTATTATAATTGTGCATATTATTTAATTTCCATCTTGATTTTTTCCTGCCGCAGGATATAATATGCTTTTGGATTCTTGATATCTGAAAGGTGGACCATCCCTATGACCAAGGACCTGACCAGAGGCAATCCGGCCGTTGTGATTTTGCAATTTACCGTTCCCATCCTGCTGGGCCTGCTGCTGCAGCAGGTCTACAATCTGGTGGACACCATGATTGTGGGCAAATTTGTGGGCGTGGATGCCGTTGGCGGCGTCGGCTCCACCGGCTCTTTGAATTTCATGATTCTCGGCTCCTGCATCGGCCTGTGCATGGGCTTCGGCATTCCGGCAGCCAACGCCTTCGGCGCCCGGGACCTGCCGCAGCTGCGGCGTTATGTGGCCAATACCATCTATCTGGGCATCTTTTTTGCCGTAGCGATCATGGCTGTGGTTCTGGGCTTCTGCGGCCGGATCCTCTCGGCCATGCACACCACCGCCGAGACCTACCAATATGCTTATGCCTACATCTATTGGATTTTCTGGGGCATTCCCTTTGTGATGCTCTATAACACCACGGCTGCCATCATCCGGGCTGTGGGGGACAGCCGCAGTCCCCTGCTGTTTCTGGGCCTGGCCGCGGCGCTCAATGTGGCGCTGGATCTGCTGTTCATCCCGGTCCTTGGCCTCGGCGTCGCCGGCGCGGCCTGGGCCACCAACCTGTCTCAGGGAATCTCCGGCCTGCTGTGCCTGTGGTACATGGGCCGGAAGCTGCCCATACTGCGGTTCCAGCCCGGAGAACTGCGGTTCCGCTGGAACGATGCGGCTCAGCTCCTGGCCAACGGCATTCCTATGGCTCTGCAGTACTTCATCACAGCCATCGGCTCTGTCACCCTGCAGACCGCCATCAACACGCTGGGCACTGCCTGCGTCAACGCCATGGCTGTGGGCGGTAAGATTACCCAGATCCTCGGCTGTCCCTTTGACGCCCTGGGCACCGCCATGGCCACCTATTGCGGCCAGAATGTGGGCGCCCACCGGCTGCAGCGCATTCGCAGTGGTCTGCGGGTGGTGGTGGTCTTCAGCATCACCTATTGTCTGATCTACCTGCTCATCGCCTGGTTCCTGACACCCACCATTGCCCTGCTGTTCCTGGATGGCTCCGAAACGCAGATTATCGGCCTGGTGCGGCAGTTCCTGATCGTCGTGTCTGCCTCCAGCTGGGCCGTGGGGCTGATCAATGGCTACCGTTTTGCCATTCAGGGCATGGGATACTCCAATCTGGCCATTCTCTCCGGCGTTCTGGAGATGATTGGCCGGGTGGTGGTGGCGTTCCTGCTGGTGCCGCCCCTGGGCTATTTCGGGGCATGTCTGGGGCATCCGGCCGCCTGGCTGATTGCCATTTGTTTTTTGCTGCCTACTGCCTATCTGTGTCTGCGCCGCCTGCGCCGCCGCATTCCGGAGGACGCTCCGGAAGAGATTCAGCCGGAAATCCGCGTCCGGGAAGCCTGAAGAAACGTCAAAAGCAGCTGCGAAACAAATGTTTCACAGCTGCTTTTTTTTTCATTCTTTCAGCTTTCGGATGACATCCATGACGGTACCATCCCGATATTCCACCACGGCCACAATCTCGTCCGTCGTTTCAATGGGCTTGGGCACGCCGGTGAGCGACTCCGCCAACTGCTGCAGGGCTTCTATGGTGGTCAGCTGGATCCCTGCCCGTTCCAGATCTTCCTTCAATTCCTGGTAGTTCCGGTGGCGGGGATTCAGCGCAATTCCCGCCTGGGTCACCACGCAGGCAACCGTTTCGCCGGGGGTACAGCAGGTAAACACCCGCTTGACCACCGAGGGCGTTCGGCCGCGGAGAATGGGCAGCGCCACAATGGATACGCCGGCGCAGGCTGCCACATCGGGTCCGCCGCCCAGGCCGCCCATCATCTGTCCGGAAGAGCCGGTGAGAATGTTGACGTTAAAATCCGTATCCACCTCCAGTGCTCCCAGAACGCCGAAATCCAGATGGTTCAGGAAGTTGCCCTTGTTAAAGGCGTTGGCATAGGCGGCATTGTCGATCTCCACCACGCCAGGCCGGTCCAGGATGGCCTTGGCCGCCACAGCGTCAAAGGACTGGCTGCACTCCACCACCCGCACCCGGCCAGCGTCGTACAGGTCAACGATTCCCGCCGTGATGCCGCCCAGCGCAAAGCTGGCCCGGAGGTTCCGGGCTTTCATTTCTTCTCCCAGGTATTTTGTGCAGGCAATGGCGATGGCGCCGGCGCCAGTTTGAAAGGAGAAGCCCTCCCGGAATCGCCGGGATGCGGCCATCACCCGGGCAACCTCCCGGGCAATCTGCAGGTCTCTGGGATTCTTGGTCAGACGGGCCGCGCCGGCGCCGATTTTCGCCGGATCGCCGATCTGCTCCACCTGCACCACATAGTCCACATACTCCTGACTGATACTGGCGGGGCAGCAGGGATACTCCACCAGAGTGTCGGTGATCACAACAACCTTTTCGGCGCTGCGGGCGTCCACAAAGGAATAGCCCAGGCTGCCGCAGGGATTGGCCCCCAGCTGGCCCGTACAGTTGCCCCAGGCGTCGGAGGCTGAGGCGGCGATGAAGGCCACGTCGATGGACAGTTCCCCGGCTTCAATGGCCCGGGGCCGGGCGCCGTGGGTCCGCAGAATGGCCGGCTGGGTCAGGGAGATGGCGCCATTGATCAGGCCGTCCCCCAGTTCTCCCCGAATTCCGCTGGCCTCCACCCGGCTGATGGTGCCGTCCTGCACGAACGACGCCAGAGACAGCCCCTTGGGGTTCACCACAGCGCTGGGCGCAAAACGCAGGTCTTTGATGCCCAGGGCCCGGATGGCCTCCAGCACCTGGCCCACCACCAGGTCTCCCTCCCGGAAGCTGTGGTGGAAGGAAATGGTCATGCCGTCCTTCAGGCCCACCGCCCGGATGGCCTCGGTCAGAGAAGGGAGCAGTTTACTCTGCTCCGGCCGCGCCCGTCCGGCAATACGCCGGGACTGCACCGGTGTCTCCAAAGCCGGCGTGGCCTCAGGACCGGCATAGGGCCGCACCACATAGGAGCCAATGCGCTCCGGCAGTTCCCGTCCCACTGCATTTTTCATCATCTCAGCCCTCCTCCTTCCAAAGGCCGGCGGCTTTGGCCTGGGCCAGGACGGTCCTGGCCCGGCGCTCCATGGGCTTGTCCACCATGGAGCCGTCCACCACCACCACGCCGGTGTGGTTCCGCTCGCCTTCCTCCAGAGCTTCCAACACCCGCAGGGCATTGCGGATTTCCTTTGGGGTGGGGCTGAAAGCGGCGTTGACCAGGTCAATCTGCCTGGGATGGATCACGGTCTTGCCATCGAAGCCCAGGCCCCGGGTCATGGTCAGATCCTCCCGCAGGCCCGCTTCGTCCTGAAAATCGCTGAACACCGCGTCCTGAGCAGAGATTCCCGCCAGGCGGCAGGCCTCCAGGACCTGCATTCTGGCATAGAAGATCTCCCAGCCGGCCTTGCTGCGTAGGGCGCCCATGCTGGCAGTGTAATCCTCGGCCCCCAAAGCCAGGGCCGCCACCCGGGGGCTGGCAGCGGCAATCTCTTTGGCATTGACCGCCCCCAAAGCAGATTCAATATTGCACCAAAGCTCCGTTTGTCCCACGGCAATGCCGGCGGTCTCCTCAATGGCGGAGATTCTGGCGTCAATGCGCCGTACCTCCTCAGCGTGCTCCACCTTGGGCAGGCGGATGGCGTCAGGCCGCGCCCGGACGGCCATTTCCAGGTCTTCCTCCAGATAGGGGGAGTACAGGCCGTTGACCCGGATCAGCACATATTTGTCCGGCGGCCGGTGCCAGCGGACCGCCTGGTAGACCAGGAACCGGGCCGCGTCCTTTTCCGCCGGGGCAACCGAATCCTCCAAGTCATAGACCAGGCAGTCCTCGTGATAGAACCGCGCTTCCAGCAGCTTGCCGGGGCTGGAGCCGCCGGCATAGAGACTGGTTCGCTTCAAACCGCTGTGGGTCATGGCCTTCTGTCCTCCCTTGACCAGTCATAGGAAATCTGCGCCGCCCGGCAGACGGCACACTGCATCCTGGCACGGATGACACAGTCCAGGGCGCCCTGATCCAACAGCTGCACCCGGGCCTCTTCCACGCCGAATTCCGCCAGGACAGCCCGGACCGTATCCCGGATGGCGTCGCCGAACTGGGCTTTGACCGGACTGTCCAGCTCGATTGCGATGCCGCCGCCCGGGTTGGGCACCACGGTCACCTGAATATCGCTGGATTCCAGGGTGCCCGCCATGGCAGGTTGTTTTAAATCCATTGTCGTTCTCCTTGTACTGCAAAGGAAAATCCCCTGTACCCCTGTGAGGGGGCACAAGGGATTTTCTGAATATTATCCTTCGATCATGATATCGGTCATCTGCCGGGCATAATCCCGGATGTCGATGCCCTTGGTGAAGGTCAGGCAGGTGCCGCTGGGGAAACGGGTTTTCTCAATCCAGGCGGCAGGCATCCGGCCGGCACCATATTTGGCGCCCAGGATGACGCCTGCGATGGCGCCGATGGTATCGGCGTCCCGGCCGAAGTTGCCGGCCAGGGTCACACCGGTGCGGAAGTCCTGATTCACCGCCTTCAGGCACACAAATGCGGAGGGAATCGCCTCAGCGGTGGTAGCCCAGGAGCTGGTGCGCAGGAAATCGTGCAGTTCCATCCATGCTTCCAGGATGCTGCCATTGTGGCGCTCCAAAATCCCGAAGGCATGGGTCATGTTGTAGTACAGCCAGGACTCCTCAGGAATGGCAGACATGGCAGCCTGGAAGATTTCCTCCATGGTCCCGTCCACCATGGCAACGGCCACGGCGGCAGCCACGGCCTGGGCGCCCCACACGCCGTCACGGTAGTGACTGATCTCGGACTCGATGCGGGCAAATTCCTTGGCCTGCTCCGGATCTCCGGCGCAGAGAATACCCACTGGCCCGATGCGCATGGAGGAACCATCGCTCATGTGGAATGTGTTGAACTTTCCGGTCAGAGGCGGCAGCAGGCCCTTGCGCAGGTTATTGGCAGCCTCAATCTCACTGGCGCCGCCGCGCTTGTACTCGTCCTGGGTCACAACATCCTCCATCCAGGAGCGCACGCACTCCTCGGTGGTCAGTTTGCCGCGGCAGCGGATGATGGTTTTGGCGGTCAGCAGGGCGAACTCTGTATCGTCGGTACTCCAGGATGCCCCTTGATTAAAATCGGTGGTCACCTGGTAGTTGGAGCGGTTTTCGGCCTTGCGGGAGGCGTCGCCGAAGGAGTCGCCGATGGCCAGGCCGGACAGGGCGCCGTAGACTTTGTCAAACACCCGCTCCCGGTCCTGCAAAAATTCTTGTCTTGTCAGCATAGTGTACCTCTCATGAATGCCGCAATCCAAGCGGCTTGGTGGAATGATCTCAGCCGAAGGTCTCAGCCAGGATGGGAGCGAACTGGTCGCCGCCAGCGGCATTCCAGGCCTGCACAAACTCGTCGAAGGCGTCAATGGGCTTCACACCGCGGACGATATCAGAAGCATATTCGTTGTACAGGTTGCTCATGGCATCCCACTGAGGGATCATCTCGTCGGGGATCAACAGGTTGGTGTCCATGATCATATACTGATTGACCATATCCAGAGAGGTGCTGGCAGCCTCCGTCAGCACCGGAGCAGCCAGGGAGGGATCCTGCGGATCGAACTTGTTGGTGGTGTCCCAGAACCGGGCCCACCAGCCGGGGAACTTCTCCGTAAAGACAATCTGGTTGTTCTCCACCACATACTGCTGGCCTTCAACGCCGACCTTATCCAGGATCCGGCCCTCGGGGCTGGCCATGAACTCCAGCACGGCCCATGCAGCGTCCTTATTCGGGGAGTCCACATTGATGGCAAAGCCGCGGGATTCCTTGGTCACGTCGACAGAGGTGTAGGACTGGGAAACGCCCTTGGCGGGAGGCAGCACAGTCAGAGCGGCACTGTCGCCGTACAGGGAGGTCATCTTGGTGTCATAGACCTGGACAACGCCGCCGGCCGTACCGGCGATGACAGCCGCCTGGCCCTCATAGAACTTCTGCTCCACCACGTCCCAGGTGTTGGTCAGGAAATCGGGATCGATCAGGCCGTCGGCATACAGCTTGGCATAGAACTCCAGCTTGGCCTTTTCCGCCTGGCTGGCCTTGCTGAAAATCCACTGACCGTCCTCTTTTACCACGGTGCCGGTGACGCCGAAGGCATGGTTAAAGATCGTATCCAGCTTGGACAGGTCCGTATAGAAGGTCATGGCATAGTCGCACATGTCCTTGTCCTTCAGTTCCTTGAAGAAGTTATAGTAGTTGTCGGGCGTGGGGTCAGCGACCAGATCGTCATAGGTTTCCAGGCCGTCGAGCCAGTCGGTGCGGATGACAGGCGTACTGGTACGGGGAGGCGCCAGCCACAGCAGGTAGGGATAGTTCTCCATCTTGGTCACATTGGACTCGTCCATCAGGTTCTTGACATAGGTGGAGCTTTCGATGTAGGGAGTCAGGTCCTCCAGCAGGCCCTGGGCAGCCAGAGGCTGGTCACCGCCCTGGAAATAGATGATGTCAGCATCCACTTCGCCGTTCATGACGGCCAGAGGCATGGCAGTGGCATAGCTGGACGCGGGGGGCTCTTCAAAGATCAGGTTTACATACTGGCCATGGGCAGCCATTTTTTCATTGATGGCGGCGGCCAGATTCTGCACGTCCTCCTCATCGGGGAACACGTCCTTGATGACAACTTTCACGTCCACAGGCGCGTCGGGGGAGCCGATGGTGGCTTCCACAGCGGGCGCTGCAGGTGCAGCGGTCTCGTTTGTATCTCAAGGCTTGGCTGCCTCAGGCTGATTGGTGGTCGTTTCAGCGGGCTTTTCCGCCTCAGCCTCTTTGGAGCCGCAGCCGGCCAGACAGCCGACGATCAGCCTGTCTCTTATACACATCTGACGCTGCCGACGATATGCAGTGTG
>CAMBCW010000055.1 GCA_945864925.1 uncultured Clostridia bacterium | reverse complement strand
AACTCTCGACCTCTCGGATGCGAACCGAACGCTCTCCCAGCTGAGCTACAGGCCCTTATTGACTTTTTTTGCGGCATAGATGCGAACCATCTGCCGGACGCTTGCGCTACATCCCCAAATTTAGGGGCATAGAACCGAACCGTTCGCTCTCCCAGCTGAGCTACAGGCCCATGGGCAGGCCCCTGGAACAGAGGCCTGTATTGATTCTTTTGTAAACTGTCTCAGTCGTCTTCCTCGACGTCGAACTCCAACTCTTCGCCGCAATCCGGGCACTCGATGGAGCCGGCTTCCAGCATGTCCTCATCCAGATTGATGACGCTACCGCAGGTGGGGCACTTGACTTCGTAGATCGTTTCATCACCGAAGTCGAATTCCTCATCCTCGTCGTCTTCTACGTCCTCGTCATCATCCTCATCATACTCTTCCTCGTCCAGGAGATAATCCTCGATAGTATCCAGGTCCTCTTCAATGCTGTCCAACTCGTCACAGACGGCATCCACAACATCTTCCAGATCGGAGACCGTCAGAGCCATATCGTCCAGCGTCTCCACGATGGCCTGGAACAACTTGCCCTCGTTGGTGGTGGTATCCAGCTTCATGCCTTCCATGAGGCCCTTCAGGTAAGCAGTTCTTTCGGACAGAGTCATAATGCGTTCTCCTTTCGGCAGTGAGGCGATCCTTCTTAGCCCTTGGCGCGGCCCATATATTCGCCGGTACGGGTATCAATGGTGATGCGGTCGCCTTCGTTAATGAACAGAGGCACCTTGATCTCAGCGCCGGTCTCAACCGTCGCAGGCTTGGTCACATTGGTGGCGGTGTCGCCCTTGACACCAGGCTCGGCCTTGGTGATGGTCAGATCCACAAAGTTGGGAGCTTCCACACCGAACACATTGCCCTTGTAGGACAAAACGGTGCAGGTGTCATTTTCCTTGACAAACCGGAAGCTGTCGTCCAGGGTGGACTCGTCAATGGGGATCATGTCATAGGTTTCCATGTCCATGAAATAATACAGGTTGCCATCGGCGTAGGAATACTCCATCTTCTTTCTCTCAATGAAAGCAGTGGGATACTTATCGTTGGGGTTGAAAGTGGTTTCAGTCACGCCGCCGGTGATGACGTTCTTCATCTTCACGCGGACGAAAGCAGCGCCCTTGCCGGGCTTCACGTGCTGGAATTCCACAATCTGCATGACCTTGCCGTCCATCTCAAAGGTGACGCCGTTTCTAAAATCACTAACAGAAATCATAATTCCTTTTCCTCCTCACGCAGCCTGGGACAGGGTGCGACATATATACTCAAAACAGACATTGGAATTATACAGGATTTTCCCTCGGTTTTCAAGAGTAAATTTTGATTTTCTCAAAGAATCATCAAATTCTTGGGGCTCTTGGTGAGGACCCGGCAGCCGTCCTCCGTCACAACCACCACATCTTCGATACGCACGCCGAATTTCCCGGGCAGATAGATGCCGGGCTCCGCCGAGCATACCACACCGGCAGCCAGCGGCTGGTCGTTGGAAGCATTGCAGTTGGGGGCCTCATGGATTTCCAGGCCCACGCTGTGACCATAGCCATGACCGAAGAATGCGCCATAGCCTGCATCTGCGATGATCTTACGGGCGGTGCCGTCCACAGCCTGGCCGGTAACGCCGGCCTTGGTCATGGCAATGGCCGTCTCCTGTGCCCGCAGAACGGTCTCATAGACCTGGCTCATTTCCTCGGAGACAAACCCCAGGGCCACAGTCCGGGTCATATCAGAGCAGTAGCCGCTGACGGTGCAGCCAAAATCCATCGTCACAAAGTCGCCATATTCCAGTTTCCGGTCGCCGGGCACGCCGTGGGGCTTGCTGGTGTTGGGGCCGGAGACCACAATGGGATCAAAGGACAGTCCGTCGGCGCCGTTCTTCAGCAGGCGGTAGATCAGTTCCGCCGCCACTTCCTTTTCCGTCATGCCGGGCTTCAGCAGCGTGCACATCTCGTCGAAGGTCTGATCCGTGATCTCCTGGGCCTTGACCATATAGTCGATCTCCCAGTCCTCCTTGATCTGCCGGAAGGCGGAAACCTCCTTTTGGCAGGGTACCAGCTGCGCATGCAGTGTCTCTTCATAGTGGAGATACTCACTGTGGGTCAGATAGGCCTCTTCAATGCCCAGGGTCTTGGCGCCCAGCTCTTCCAGCGCCGCATTGATCCGGGCGGGATAAGTGTGCTCCCGGTTGGTCTCCAGCACAGTGAACCCCTTCAGCTCATTCTGCGCCACTTCAATATAGCGGCTGTCGGTAAAATAAAAGCTCTTCTCCCGGCCCACCACGGCCACGCCTTCAGCCACATCGTAGCAAGCGGCATAGTGGCGGCTGACCTGGCTGGTCAGCAGCAGCGCATCCGCTTTGCCGCCGGTCAGAATTCCCTGCATTTTTTCCAGATTGTTCATACTTGCTCGCTCCTTTTTTTGCCCATGGCAATGAATGGACGCTCCGCCAGATGTCTCAGACGAAGCCAGATATTATGCAGGTGGATGGGTCTCACCAAAATGGACACCGCTCCCGCGCAATTGGCGCCCAATACATCCGTATAGATTTGATCCCCGGCCAGGGCTGCATGGCACAGCTCCAGACCGAACTGGGCCGCGCACTGGCGAATTCCCTTCTGGAACGGCTTGCGGGAATGGGTGATACAGGGGATCCCACGGGCCCGGCAGAACGTCACCACGCGGCTCTTGCGGCTGTTGGAGACCACACACAGGCCAATGGGCGAGGCCTGCATCTGCTGCAGCCACTGTTCCATCTCCCGGGTGGGCTCATTGGTGGTATAGGGCACGATGGTATTGTCAAAGTCCAGCATCAGGAAACGGACGCCGCGGGCCTGGAGCAGCTGGGGCGTCAGATCCGTCAGGCTTTCAACCATGAGCTGGGGGATCAGGGAAAAGGACATATCGGAACCTGCTTTTTCATAGATTTCCACTATAGTATAGCACACGGGAGGTGCAATGTCCAATGGTGTTCTCACCGATTCCGGATTTTCCCCGCGCCCCGGTCCTGTCTCTGGAAGAGGCCGCGCAGCTGCCTCGCACCGGCGGCCCCGCAGCCCTGCCTGTCCGGGACCGGGCTTTGGAGGACGCTGTGGCCGCTCTGTCGGTCAAGCTCGGATCCCGGCTGCTGCTGCCGGAGGCCTGGAGCCGGCTGCTGCCCCAGGCCGGCGTATTGGTTTCCTCCGCCATTTCCGGCGGCACCCTGAAGGAGCGCTTTCAGGAGGCCGCCCGGGCCTATTCCCACCGCTGCTGGCTGTTTCTGGAGCCAATGCGCATGGAGTTCCCTCTTCCCTGCCCCACTGGAACAGGGACACCCGTTTCGGCCCTGTCCGGCCATACATCGTTCTATTCGGACGCCCTATGCTGCTATTATTCCCACTTTATTCGCGAAAATCAGGGTTTTATGATACTATGGGATACGGAAGAAACCATGGCGGCCAAATTGGAACTGGCCCGGGCCTGCGGATTCAGCGGCTGGGCTGCTCCGGAAAATTTTTTGCAGTACCTGTAACCTTTTTCCTGTTTTGGCGTCTTTGGAAGTAGAAAGGGGGAAGTCCCATGGAAGACGAGGCCATCATTGCCCTTTATTGGGCCAGAGACGAACAGGCTATTGCGGAAACCCAGCAAAAGTACGGTTCCTACTGCCGTTCCATCGCCCAAAACATTCTGAAGAACCGTTCTGACATGGAGGAATGTCTCAATGACACCTGGCTGCAAACCTGGAATTCCCTGCCGCCCCAGCGGCCCAGGATTCTGCCGGTTTATCTGGGCACCATCACCCGCAACCTGTCTCTGAGCCGCTGCCGGGCTGCCAACACGCAGAAGCGGGGCCACGGAAAACTGGCGTTGGTCTATGAGGAGCTGCAGGAGAGTATTCCCGGCGGCATCTCCCCGGAGGAACAGGTGATTCTGCGGGAACTGGGCAGCTGTATCGATCAGTTCCTGCGGAAGCTGCCCCCCCAGAAATTGCTGCATCTTTCTGCGGCGCTACTGGTATATGGACACCACCCTGCAGATCGCCGCCCGCTACGGGATGACGGAAAGCGGCGTCAAGGTCAATCTGCACCGTACGCGGAAGCAGCTGCGAGCCTATCTGGAACAGGAGGGATTCGGAAGATGAACGGAAAAGATTTGCATGACGCCGTGGAATTTGTGGGGCCGGATCTGATCGATCTGGCTGAGCACATGGTCTTTCGCAAAAGTATCGGGCGCAGGCTGCTGCCTGTGGCCGCCTGTCTGGCTGTGCTGCTGGGCCTGACGGCAGTTGTGCTGCGGTTCCTGCCGGCGGCAGGCCCGGAGCCGGCACCTCTCTCCCCTGGCCAGACAGAAGCGGCGCCTGACCCTATTGGGTCAGATTCCCAGGAGCCGGACGGTTTTACCATGGAGGAAGATCTCTTCGTCCTGTTCCCGGAGCTGGATCGCAGCTCCACAGAAGCCTATCTGCAGCAGCGGCCTGCATTGCTGGAAAACGGCTGGTTCCACCTCAAGATCAACGAAGCGGGACTGGAAGATGAAGGCACAGACATCTGCACAATCCAGGGGGATCAGGTTCTGGCTCTGGATGTGGAAAATCAACTTCTTCTGCTCCGGATTGCCGGTGAGGACTACCGGGGCGTGCTGGCCATTGTCAAGGACCGGTCGCGGCTGAGCCTGCAGCCGTCCTCCCAGCTGGGCGTGGTCGGAGAAACCGCCAGAACCATTGCGCAGGCCCACAATGGTATTCTGGCCATGACCGGCAGCGCATTCGCAGATGACGGCGGTCTGGGGAATGGCAGCACCCTGATGGGCTATGCCATGAGCGGCGGCGTTTCCTACGGGGAGGCGCATCTGCCGGCCGACTATACGCGGTTGGAGATTGACCAGGGCGGCTGGTTCCGTCTGGTGAGCGCGGCAGAGGCTGTGGGTTCGGATACACAGTACGCCATGGAGTTTGCACCCGCCATCCTTCTGGACGGGCAGCTTCAGGATCTGGAGTACTGGGGATCCCTGCAGCCCCGTGCCTGCATCGGTCAGACGGAGGACGGCACCGTGCTGATGCTGGTCGTTGAGGGCCGTCTTCCCGATTATTCCGCGGGCGCGCCTCTTTCGGAATGCGCCGATATTCTGCTGCGCTACGGCTGTGTCCAAGCTATGAACCTGGACGGCGGCACCGGCGCCATTCTGTGGTACGACGGCGAAACGATCACCCGCTGCTCCAACTCCCAGCTGCCTGATGGCCGCACCCTGCCCAATGCCTTCGTTGTCAGCGGGAGATGATCGTGTGGCAGGAATGCCAAACAACACTGTCATTGCGAGCCAGTCCGCAGACTGGCGTGGCAATCCGTTTCCCTTTGTACAGACCGCTTTCATAGGCGCTTGGGATGCGGATTGCCGCATCGCATCGCTTCGCTTCTCGCAATCGACACACATTTATGAATGCATCACGGTGAACGAAACATGCTTTTGTAGGGCACGACCACTGGGCGTGCCGTTTGCAGGCAGCTGCATTCCTTTCCCAACTGCCAAACGGCGCGCCGGGTCGTCGCGCCCGACTGTCTTCTGCTGTTTCTCAGCAATGACAGTACAAAATGGAAGCCCGATCATCAGCAATCAAATTCTCTCCCGGGAGCGCAGCATCCCGGGAGAGAATTTGCCTGAAACGCCCCACATTGACAATTTCTTTCTTCTATGCTACGCTTTTCCCGGAGGCGATAGCATGAAAATTCTGGTCACCGGATTTGAGCCGGTTTTTGCGAAATATGACATCAATCCGTCCTGGGAGGCAGTGAAGCGGCTGCCGGATTCCATCGGCGGTCTGGACGTGGTCAAGGCGGAACTGCCCTGCCGGTATGGTTCCATCGGTTCCGCTTTGCAGAGCGTCCTGGAGGTCCACCGGCCCGATTATCTGCTGTCTGTGGGCCACGCAGGCCGTGTCAACGGACTGGAAGTGGAATGGCTGGGCGTGAACCGGGACGACTGTTCTCTGGCCGATAACGACGGCGTGGTGCGTCAGGGCGCGGCCATCTGCCCGGACGGAGCGGACGGCTATTTCAGCAATCTCCCTGTTCCCGACATGGTGCAGGCCATCCGGGCCGCCGGGATCCCTGCCTATGCCAGCTATACAGCCGGACAGTACCTGTGCAATCACGCCCTGTATCTGGGCCGGTATCTGGGGCAGACCCGATATCCCGATCTGAAAAGCGGCTTCATCCATGTTCCCCTGTGCCGCCGGCAGTCTCTCGGCGGTCCCGCAGGAACCCACGTCATGGAAATCGAAACCATGGCAGCGGGTCTGACCGCCGCCATCGGTGTGCTGAAATAGCAAGTTACATCATATGCTCCTCCGCGCAGTTGTCCACCACCCGGACGCCCATATCATCCCGGGACGCCACCCGGAATTTGGCAATGCTGGTGCTGTCAAATTTGGAGCACAGCCGCAGTTCCGGGTCCAGGCGCATATCCTCAGCGGACTGGGGATCCCGGTTTTTTCGGTCTGTTTTCCTTTGTTTGGACATAGTCTCACCTCCGCAAGCAGTATGTCACAGTGCGAGGATCCTATTCGGGCAGCACAAAAACGCCGCAGTCTTACGACTGCGGCGTTTGTTTCGTCAACTCAGAGGGATATCAATAGAACTTTCTCTTGTTCTTGCGGGCAGCCTCGGACTTCTGCTTCCGCTTCAGGCTGGGACTCACATAATGCTCTCTCTTCTTGACCTCCTGAATGACGCCAGCCTTGGCGCAGGAGCGCTTGAACCGCTTCAGAGCAGATTCCAGAGATTCATTTTCCTTTACGTGAATTTCAGACATTGATGATTTCCCTCCCTCCAATGTATCCGGTTCTTCCAGGATACTTTCAGGGCTGTTCAAACAGCTTGATAATTATAAACAAATATCCGAAGTTTGTCAAGCGGTTTTTATCGCAAAATCAGGTTGACCAGCTTATTCGGCACCAAAATGGTCTTGACCAGCTGCTTGCCGTCGGCCAGCTTGGCAATTTTCTCCAGAGCCATGGCGGCGGCCACCACAGTTTCCTGATCGGAATCCGTGGGCACCTGCACCGTGGCCTTCAGCTTGCCGCAGACCTGAACCGCCATCTCCACCGTGGCTTCCACGGTCTTGGACTCGTCATGCGTCGGCCAGGGCATCTGGCAGGCCATCTTGCCGTACTTGGCAGCAAAGCCCTTGACCTCCCACAGTTCCTCCACCATGTGGGGCGCGAAGGGGCTGAGCAGAAGCAGCAGCTGTTCCACGTCGCCCTTGGTGCAGCCGTTGGCATAGAACTCGTTGACCATGGTCATGAGGGCCGCGATGGCGGTGTTCATCTTCAGATCGTCGATGTCCGACGTGACCTTCTTGATGGTCTTGTGGATGATGGCCTCGTTCCTGGGAGAAATGGCCTCGTCATCGGCGCACTGATCCGCCAGGTTCCAGCAGCGGTCCAGGAACCGCTTGGAACCCTTGACCGCCTCGTTGGACCAGGAAACGGCCTTTTCAAAGTCGCCGATAAACATGATGTGCAGGCGCATGGTATCGGCGCCGTACTGATCCACGATGTCGTTGGGGTTGACCACATTGCCCCGGGACTTGGACATCTTCTCGCCGCCCTCGCCCAGGATCATGCCATGGGAAGTGCGCTTCTGATAGGGCTCCTTGGTGGGCACCACGCCGATGTCATAGAGGAATTTGTGCCAGAACCGGCTGTAAAGCAGGTGCAGGGTGGTATGCTCCATGCCGCCGTTATACCAGTCCACAGGGCTCCAATACTCCAGCGCTTCCTTGGAGGCCAGTTCCTTGTCATTGTGGGGATCCATGTACCGCAGGAAATACCAGGAGGAACCGGCCCACTGGGGCATGGTGTCCGTCTCCCGCTGGGCGCTGCCGCCGCACTTGGGGCACTTGCAGTTGACCCAGTCGGTCATCTTGGACAGGGGGCTCTCGCCGGTATCCGTCGGCTCGTAGCTCTCCACGTTGGGCAGCAGCAGGGGCAGTTCGCTCTCCGGCAGGGGTACCCAGCCGCACTTGGGGCAGTGGACCATGGGGATCGGCTCGCCCCAATAGCGCTGGCGGGAGAACACCCAGTCGCGGAGCTTGTAGTTGACCTTTTCTTTGCCGATGCCCTGTTCCTCCAGCCACTTGGTCATGGTGGGAATGGCCTCTTTCACAGTCAGGCCATCCAGGAAGCCGGAGTTGACCATGATGCCGGTGTCGTCCTTCAGGGTGAAGGCCGCCTTCTCCACGTCGCCGCCCTTGACCACCTCAATGATCTCGCAGCCGAACTTCTTGGCGAACTCCCAGTCGCGCTCGTCATGGGCCGGGACAGCCATGATGGCGCCGGTGCCGTAGGTCACCAGGACATAGTCGGAGATGAAAATGGGAATTTCCTTGCCATTGACCGGATTGATGGCCCGGACGCCTTCCAGCTTCACGCCGGTCTTTTCCTTGTTCAGCTCGGAGCGCTCGAAATCGGACTTGTGGGCGGCCTCGTCCACATAGGCTTCGACCTCGGCATAGTTGGTAATCTGATCCTTCCACTTCTTCACATAGGGATGCTCCGGAGCCAGGACCATGTAGGTAGCTCCAAAGAGGGTATCACAGCGGGTGGTGAAGATGCGCAGGGCGTCGCCGGCGGTGGTCTGGAAATCCACTTCAGCGCCGGTGGAACGGCCAATCCAGTTGCGCTGCTGGATTTTCACCCGCTCAATATAGTCCACATCGTCCAGGTCGTCGATGAGTCGCTGGGCATATTTGGTGATGCGCAGCATCCACTGGCTCTTCTCCTTGCGGATGACCTCGCTGCCGCAGCGCTCGCAGACGCCGTTGACCACCTCTTCGTTGGCCAAGACGCATTTACAGCTGGTGCACCAGTTGACCGGCATGGTAGCCTTATAGGCCAGGCCGTTTTCCCACAGCTTCAGGAAGATCCACTGAGTCCATTTGTAGTAGTTGGGATCTGTGGTATCGATCTCCCGATCCCAGTCAAAGGAATAGCCCAGCATCTGCAGCTGGCTGCGGAAGCGCTGGATATTCTGCTTGGTGACAATGGCCGGATGGATGTGATTCTTGATGGCATAGTTCTCCGTGGGCAGGCCGAAGGCGTCGTAGCCGATGGGGAACAAGACATTGTAGCCCTCCATTCGCTTTTTGCGGCAGATAATATCCATGGCCGTGAAGGGGCGGGGATGGCCCACATGGAGGCCCTGGCCGGAGGGATAGGGGAATTCAATCAGGCCATAGAACTTGGGTCGGGAATCGCCGGTGACGGCGGCAAAGGGCTTCTGCTCCATCCAGATTTTCTGCCATTTTTGTTCGATTCTTGCAAAATCGTACTTCATTGTTTCTCTCTCACCTTTTACTGATTGATAATTGTTTCCAGATCGACCCGTTTGGCGTCGTTCCACAGGCGCTCCAGATCGTAAAACTGTCTTGTTTCCTCGGTGAACACATGAACCACCAGGCAGCCATAGTCCAGCAGGACCCAGGTGCCGCTGCGGTGACCTTCCCGGCGCAGGGCGGGCTCGCCGGCCTGGTCCAGGGCCTCCTCCACAGAATCGCAGAGGCTTTTGACATGGGTACTGGAGGTGCCGGTGCAGATCAGGAAATAGTCCGCCAGGGTCGTGACGTCAGTGATCTCCAGCAGGCGGATATCCACGCCCTTCCGGTCATCCAGGGCTTTTGCCGCAACAGCGGCCACTTCTTTGGGTGTCATCATAGGTGAAACCTTCTTTCTGCAAATGGGCGTGCGCTCCATCTGAAATTCTGTCTGTTACGGGCCAACGGGCCAGAGATCTCCGGGCAGTTCCTCCGTCCAGGGGTCCTCCGGCGTTGGATCCTGCCAGGGATCCCCGATCTCCCAGGGGTCTTCTCCCGCCCAGGGATCCTCATTGCTCCAGGGGTCTTCTTCCGGTTCCTCCGGCGTTTCCGGTTCCGGTTCTGTCTCCGCCTGGGCCTCCTGTTCCGCGTACACCTGATCCGGCGTCCGGATGCTCACATTGGCCGCCGTAATCTCTGTATCATAGGGATTGAAATATTCATTGACTACCTGGAGGGTCTTATTCAGATAAATCGCATAGCAGGATGCACCGTTGACCATAACGGCTTCTCCCTCCAGGGTATAGGAATACATATGATCGAAGTCACATTTCAGCAGTTCCTGTCCAAAATAGGCAATGTTCCCCAGGCTCAGATCCGTCAGGACGTTTTCCTGGAAAATCTCCGCCAGTTCCCCGATTTTCGTCAGAGTCACCACGGACAGGCATTTTTTTGCCAGAGCCTGTAAAAACTGCTGCTGCACCTGGGTGCGCATGATGTCCTGGGTGGCATAGCCCTTGCGGAAACGCACCAGGCCCATGGCCTGCTGGCCGTCCAGCTGCTGCTTGCCGGCTTTCAGGTGAATGTGCAGGTCCTGGGTCGGGTCGTCATAGTCCATGTCCATGGGGACGTCAAATTCCACGCCGCCCACCAGGTCCACAAGCTGAATAAAGGCATCCAGCTTTACCAGCACATAGCCGTCTACCTCAAACCCCAGAGTCTGAGCCAGTTTGGTTTTCAGGGCCTCCATGCCCTTCTCCCCCTGGCCTGCGCCGCCATAGACACTGTTGATCTTCGGGACGGAATAACTGCCGCTGATCAGAGTATCCCTGGGGATGCTCAACAGGGCCACAGTATGGTTTTTCACATCCAGACGGCCGATCATAATGGTGTCTGTCCGTCCGCCGTCGTCGTCGGTGCCTGCAATTAAAATATTGTAAAAATCTGCTTTATGACTGGCGGGGACCTCCGTCTCCACGGTGATCTCGTCGCCGGTTTCCTCATCCAACTTGGTCTGAATCTCAATGACCGTCGGCGGAATGAATTTTTCTTCCTCCTCTGTTTGTTCTGCTGTATCATCTGCCGCCGGCAGCACCGGCTGCCGGATTTCCACAGGCCGAACAAAGGATTTATAAACCGCAACCACAGTGCCGGTCAGCACCGCCAGGCAAACCGCCAGCAGGATCAGGCCCCGCTGCAAGCCGGTCAGGCGGCGTGATACGGCTCTGCCGGAACCCGGCGCTCCCGCTTTCTTTCCAAGCATCGCCGCGTCCCGTTTATTGCCGAATAATTTCATGTTGTAAGCGCTCGTTCCTTTCCTTTGGTGAGGAATGCCATGGCCTCCAGGGAGTGGCGCCCCATTTCAGCGCCCTGCCGCTTCAGATGCTCGGCCGTCATTTCCAGGCCCAGCAGCATGGCGGCATCCAAATCCGTGTAGGCCAGCTTCCGCAGCTTCTCCACACCGGGGAAGTCGCGGTTCGGCTCCATGTAGTCTGCAATATAGATAATTTTCTCCAGGGTGGTCATATCCGCCTTGCCGGAGGTGTGCCACCGGATGGCCTCGCAGATAGGCTGACTTTCCCCAAATACCCGTTCGGCCACCGCTGCACCGGTGACCGCATGGAGCAGCTTGGTATGGGTGCGGTCAAAATCATCGATGATTATACCATATTTGTCACACAAGCGCAACTGGTCACGGCCATCCAGAGCCTTCGTTATATCGTGCAGAATGCCGGCCCGCTCCGCCTCCGCCGGATCCACACCATAGCGCAGCGCCAGCTCCCGGGCCGTCTCGCTGCAGCCGATGACGTGGGCCACGCGGCTTTCCTTGTGCAGGGCCAGACTCTCCCGCTTCAGCGCCTCAAAGGGCAGTCCGCGGCGGTTGACTCCTGTACCATAGAGTCCCTGGGCGCGGATCTCCCCCAGGACGGCCGGCGTCAGGAAATCCTCAGCGCCGCCCAGCACCAGGAGCCTGCGCACCTGGGTGGAGGACACCTCCACAAATTCATTTTCAATCAGAATCGGTTCCGCACCGAACTTTTTCTTAAACGCTTTGGCCAGAGCCTTCAGCTCGTCCTCGTCGCAGTCCGTCCGGTGTGCCATGGCAATCCGCGCCAGTGAACAGATTTTCTTGGGCTGATACCAGCTGTCAAAGGACAGGAACATATCCGTTCCCACACACAGGAACAGCTCATCCCGGGGATATTTTGCCCGCAGGGCCTGCAGGGTATCCACCGTATAACTGGCGCCCTCCCGCTGCAGTTCCATGTCGTCCACCCTGGCAAAGGGCAGATCCTGAACCGCCAGCTGCAGCAGCCGCATACGGGTCGCGCCGTCGGGAGAATTGGGAGCCAGAATTTTATGGGGCGGGATCGCTGCCGGAACAAACAACAGCAAATCCAGCTTCAGCGCCCGCTGAAACTCCTGGGCCGCCAGGATATGCCCCAGATGAGGAGGATTAAAACTCCCGCCATAAATACCGATTCTCGCCATGACACACTCCCCTTTCCTGATCTGTCAGTCCTGATAAAACTGCTTTCTGCGGGCGATGGCGGCTTTGACAGCCTCATCGTGGAAATATTGGGCGCGGCGCTCTTTCTCCGCCTTGGCGGCCGCTTTTCTTCTCTGGCGTCCGACC
>CAMBCW010000054.1 GCA_945864925.1 uncultured Clostridia bacterium | reverse complement strand
GTTTGCATATTGTCTCTTTTTGTTTGGGGTGTTGCACTTCAAATTGTAATCTGCCCAGCTCCCCTATTGTAGGGGAGCCATGAACTGCTGCGCACCGCATCTTGCGCATTTTGCGGCAGGCCCATTCTGTTATTACCGCAGTACGCCCGCCCCGTTGATCAGGTTGGTGGAATACAGGATCAGCACGTCCTGACCATGGAAATCCACAAACTGCCCCACATACTCCGAGGCCACATAGCGGATATCCACCAGCGTAATGGTCTTGTACGCCGGCAGCAGCAGCGGCGCCAGGGAGCTGCCGAAGGAGTCCCGGAAGATCACCAGCTCCCGGTCCGTCTCGGCCAGGGGGTTCTCGATTTGCAGCACTGCCTGGGCGCCGTGGAGAAACACGTCATAGCCGTCCATGCCTTCGAATTTCTCCGGCGCATAGACCGGCTGCTCCCCTTTCAGCTCCGGACCGGTAACCACAGCGCTGCGGGTCACGTCATTCTCCAGGTAATACAGGGTCTCCGCCGGCAGAGGCAGGGCCGCCTGGCCGTGGTAGACACCGTAGAACCCCGGCAGCGCCGTCTGTTCATAGGTGTCCAGGGCCGGCAGCTCCAAATCCATCCGCAGGGCCAGATGCTCCACCACCTGCTGCAGCTTCTCCTGCCGCCAATGGGAATCCGTACTGTAGTAGAGGTCCCAGTCCAGATCGGCCCGGAGATCCAGGTGATCGGCCCAGGGCATCCCCGTCTGCACCGCCTCATAGAGCGCCTCGTAGTCCAGCCGGGGGTAGTTCTCCCCGTTGGTCAGATAGTAGTTTTTATCCGGCACAATCGCCACGGTGACCGGGGAATCGGGAAAAAGCTTGCTGCGCAGACTGTTCATCCTGGAGACGAACAGCTCCACCTGCTTTTGATCCAGCTGGCTGTCCAGCTTGGACACAGTTCCATTGTCCAGAAACACGCCGTTGTTGTCCTTCTGGCCCAGCAGATAGTAGGTCCAGACGGACTTCACCGTCCGGAAGCCGTCCCGCAGGGGGAACTGATCCAGAAGATAGTCCTCCAGTTTCCCGGCATAGCTGCCGTCCAGCAGGGACGACGCCGTCAGTTCCGGCTGCTGGGCCAGCTTCCGCCGCTCTGCCCGGGAGGCCGCCTGATCCGGCAGGAGCAAGTGCAGGGCCATGCCGCCAACCAGCAGCAGGGCAAAGACCGCCGCCGTGGCAATCTGTGTTGCTTTTTTCATTGGGCACCTCCTCAGAACCGGAAATACAGGAACGGGTTAAAGGAGCCGTCCACCAGGCAGGCCGTCACCAGCACCAGCACCGCCAGAACGAACGCCGGCTGCAGCACCACGGCCGCCCGGGTCTCCCGGAGCCGCAGGGCCAGCTTTTTCGGCCAGGGCGTGCTCCCCAGAATGCCCAGAAGCAGCAGCACGCCGTAGCTGCGCAGATAGTACAGGCCCGTGGCGTTGACCGCCGGCAGGCCTCCCAGGCCCACCATGGCCCCGGCCTGCCCCAGCGCCTGGGACAGATCGGTGTGGTGGAACAAAACGAAGCCAAACACCGTCACCAGCAGCACATAGACATGGGGCCACACCCGGCCCTTGAGATACCGGCCCAGCCACAGTTTTTCCACCAGCAGCAAGACACCGTAATACAGGCCCCACAGCAGAAAATTCCAGCTGGCCCCGTGCCAGATGCCCGTGAGCATCCACACCGCCAGAACATTACGCAGCCACTTAAAACGGGTGGTGCGGCTGCCGCCCAGGGGAATATAGACATAGTCCCGGAACCACTGGCCCAGGGTCCTGTGCCAGCGGCGCCAGAATTCCGTCACGGAACGGGACAGGTAAGGATAGTCGAAATTCTCCGGGAACCGGAAGCCCATCATGGCCCCCAATCCGATGGCCATGTCGGAATAACCGGCAAAGTCAAAGTAGATCTGCAGGGTGTAGGCCACGGCCCGCAGCCAGACAAACAGCACGCTCTGGTCGGGAACGGTCAGTTCCGCCAGCTGTCCCAGGGTATTGGCCAGCAGCACCTTCTTCCCCAGGCCCACGGTGAAGCGCACCACGCCCCGGTTCAGACCGTCCAGGCCCACAGACCGCTGCCGCAGTTCCCGGGCCACGTCGCTGTAGCGGACAATGGGGCCGGCGATCAGCTGGGGAAACAGGCAAAGATAGGTGGCGTAGGAGGCAGGGTTGGCCTCGGCCTCGCTGTCTCCCCGGTAGACGTCGATGAGGTAGCTCATGTTCTGGAAGGTGTAGAAGCTGATGCCAATGGGCAGACTCAGGCCCGGCAGGGGGATGGCCGTGCTCAGCAGGCCGTTGAGGGAGCCGATGAGAAAATCGGCGTACTTGAAAAACAGCAGAAAGGCCAGGTTCCAGCACAGGCCGCTGGCCAAAATGCCCCGGTGATGGGGCCGCTTCCGGAAGCCCAGGCCGTGGAGCCAGCCCACCAGGGCCGACAGCAGCAGAAGCAGCACATACCGCGGCTCACCGGAGGCGTAGAACACCAGGCTGGCCAGGAGCAGCACATGGTTTTTCAGCCGCACCGGCACCAGATAGTACAGGCCCAGGGTGGCGGGCAGGAAGAAATATAAAAATGTGATACTGGAAAACAGCATGGCGCACCTCGGTGGGTAGGAATGACAATGGGCAGCACCCAATGCCTCCCCTACAATAGGGGAGGTGGCCTGAAAGGCCGGAGGGGTGTCAAGCTGCCAATCGATGCTTGCAATTACAGGGATAATTGGCAGTTTGACACCCCTCAGTCAGCTTCGCTGACAGCTCCCCTATTGTAGGGGAGCCTTGGTGCAGCCTGTATTTGCACAGAATTACAATCTGCGACAGGCCTATTTCTGTGATGAATGCTTACGCGCCGAACACCGCGTCAAAGTTGGCGGCGATGGCGTCGGCAGCTTCCTGGGTGGACATGACCATCAGCACATACTGGCCGCTGGCCTTAACCCAGGATGCCTCGGCTTCCACGCAGATCCACTTTCTGGGATCCATGTTGGCCTCAATTTCGGCGGCCACGGCTTCTGCATCCGCATCCTCGGGTAGCTGCAGCAGCGCCACGCTGTGGGCAATGGAGCCGATCATGGGCTCGGACACCACAGCGTGAGAGCCTTCGATATAGGGGATGAACAGCGTGTATTCATAGTTCTCAGCCGGAACCTCCACGTTCATCAGCATCAGTTCCCCGTCCGTAGCGCCCTCGGTCAGCTGGGCCAGCTTGTCCAGCAGGTCCGCATAAGCGGGATCCGTCTCTTCTGTCTCAGGTTCTTCCGTCTCAGGCTCTTCCGCGGGAGCTTCCTCCGCGGGAGTCTCTTCCGCAGGCGTCTCTTCCACGGGAGCTTCCGGCTCTTCCGGGGTCTCGGTCACGGTGTTGTTCTGCTCCGGCTCCTGGGGCTCCTGGGCCTTCTTGCCGCAGGCGGCAAAGCTCACTGCCATGGTCAGGCAAAGCAAAATTGCAAGTAATTTTTTCATTTGTTCCTCCAAAAATCATTGTTCTTTTTTGTGCAAATGGTCTGCACAGTCATTGAGACGACAGAGAATCCGTTTTGTTCCCGGAATTTGAAAAAATTATTCCACGATTTCATAGGAAAAATTCGCAAACCGCAGGCGGGAACCGTCCGAGATCGTCTCCGGCAGCAAAAACAGGGCCGTCTGCCGCTCCACACCCTCGTCGCTGCGCAGGACGGCATAGTCACCGCAGATCTCTATGACGGTCAGGAAGGTCTCTTCCATATTCGTTCTCCTTTCTCCTCTGTTTTTCTAGTACTATAGCATGAAATCCTAAAAAATGGTACATCATATGCAAAAAAGGAGGCGATTTTTATGCATGAAGATTCCATTCAGCTGCTGGGAGACTGCACAGCGGGCATTGAGATGGCGGTTTCCACCATCGACGGCCTGCTGCCGGAAATTCATGACCGGACCCTGCGCCAGAAGCTGCAGACCAGTCTGCAGGAGCACCAACACCTGCGGGATCAGACCCGCTCCCTGCTGCAGCAATACGGCGGCCAGGAAAAGAGTCCCAGCCCCATGGCCAAGGGGATGGCCTGGCTGAAAACCAACACCCGCATGGCTGTGGGCGGCGACGACACCACAGCGGCCTATCTGGTAGCCGATGGCTGCGATATGGGTGTCAAGTCCCTCAGCCGCAGCCGCAACCGCTGCGCCGGCGCCACGCCCCAGGCCATTGCACTGGCCCAGGAGCTGATCCGTTGCGAAGAAAAACTCTCCGCCGGTCTGCGCCCCTATCTCTAAAATCTTGTTTTTTTCAAAAAAATGCAGTATAATGGAATCACTAAACTCAGGGAGGTCGATTCCATGACGAAGAAGATTATCACCATCAGTCGGGCCTTTGGCAGCGGTGGCCGCACCATTGGCAAGGAAGTCGCAAAACGGCTGAACATCCCCTACTATGACAAGGAATTGGTGGATAAAGTCGCCGAGGAAAGTGGCTTCCATGCGGATTTCATCGAAGAAGCCGGCGAATACGCGCCGGTGACCAACAGCTTCCTGTTCAACATCGCCGTCTCCCCCAACCCCATGGCCATGATGAACACCATGTCCATGGCTGATCAGCTGTTTGTCTGCCAGACCAACGTCATCCGCCGTCTGGCCGATGAAGGCCCCTGCGTCATCATCGGCCGCTGCGCCGACTATATACTCAAGGACCGGGATGACTGCCTGCATGTGTTCATCCATGCCGACATGGCCCACCGGGCGGAACGTATCGTCCGTCTCTATGGCGAAACCAAGCAATCCCCGGAAAAGCGCCTGACCGACAAGGACAACAAGCGCCGGGTCTATTACAAGCACTACACCAACCGCAACTGGGGCGAGGCCCAGAATTACCATGTGTGCCTGAACTCCGGCCTGGTTGGCGTGGAAAAATGCGTGGACATCATTGTGGATATCGCGAAAATGTACGAATAGCTCCCAGATGAACCGCAGGCACTGCATAGCAGTGCCTGCGGTTTTACTTTTACCCGTTCCCGGGCTGTCAAAAACTTCCGCAGCGAAAGGCGCAACCGTTTTCCGGTTTGACCGCCTCGCAGCGCTCCCCCGCCTGAAAACACGGCAAGGAATTCCCTGCCGTGTTCTTTTCGTACCCGTGATTACAGGATGCGCGATTCCATCGTCAGCACCGCGTCATAAGCCGTGCGGGTGGCATAGCGGATATTGTTGACCTTGTCCGCGTCACCGATGACATAGGTGTTCATGGGATCCGCAGCCAGCAATTCCTTCGCCAGCTTGTTCTCCGACTTCAGGCCCAGGGCAATGACCACATCGTCACAGGTCATGGTCTCCAGCTGGCCGTTGCGTTCCACAACCACGCCGTTTTCCCGGAACTCTACAATGCGGCTGCCGCCCTGCAGCTTGACGCCCGCCTTCTTCACTTCCATAAACAGTGCGTCGTATGCAAACATAAACAGATTGGCGCAGAATTTTTCTGTGGGAATCATATCGATGACCGTGACGTCCTTGCCCTGGCGGGCCAGATCCACAGCCGTTTCCAAACCGGACAGGCCGCCGCCGCAGACTACCACTTTGCCGCCCACCGTTTCTCTGCCATGCTCCACATCTGCCAGCATATGCACATGCTCACCGTCAATGCCCGGAATCGGCGGCTTGATATAGTTGGAGCCCGTGGCCACAAACACAGCATCCGGCTGATAACGGTCCACCAACTCCTTGGTCGCCTCTGTGTTCAGGAGAATGGTCGCACCGGTCTTCTGCGTGGCGCGGATCATATAGTCCCTGTAGTTCCGCATCAGGCCCTTGAAGGAAACCATACTGGCGTCGTGAAGCCGTCCGCCCAGCGTATCGGATTTCTCCACCAGGATTACCTCATGGCCGCGTTCCCGCAGCACCTGTGTTGCCTCCATACCGGCGGGGCCGGAGCCGATCACCATGACCTTCTTCTTCTGCGCCGCGCTCTGGAGCAGGCGGACCTCCGTCTCATAGCCCAGCTCCGGATTGACTGCACAGCGGGCGGGCAGGCCGTGGAAGATCCGTCCACAGCCGTCCATGACTGCGGCATGCTGTTTATGCACCATGCTGACTGTTTCTGCCAACCCCTGGTGGAGGACATGGTGGAAATCGGCATCGACATCTGGCAAGGCGCCATCCCGCAGAATGACATCGTGGAAATCCAGCGGATCACCAAGGGCAGGCTGGCCATGGTGGGCGGCGTGGATGGTCCCAAAATTGATGTGGAAAACATCACGGAGGAGGAAATCCGCCAGGAGGTGCGGCGCGCCATTGATACCTATTGCCCCGGCGGCCGTTTCTTCCCCGGAATCGCTAACGGAATCTGCTTCCGGGAGTGGAACAACCAGATCTATATGGACGAGCTCTATGCCTACGGCGAGGCCTGGGCCAAACAGCATCCGATTGCATAACGGCAATTTCCATTGGTCTGCTTCTTCCTGAAATCAAAAAGCTGCAGGGCCGGGATCACGTCTCCAGTCCTGCAGCTTTTTTCGGTTATATGCTTTGGGGTTTTGCGGCTTGCGTGTGACGGGGCTGAGCGCACCCCAGGTGCCGCGCTTCTGCGCGTTTCGCTCACGCTGTTTTTTCTTGGAAAGCTTCTCAAAGGGAACAAACTTTTCCATTGGCTCATCTCCTTTCTGTTTCACCATATCAGAATTCCCGGAAGAAGTCAAATTATGTTTTCCTGGCAGAGATTCGGCGGCGAAAAAGCAGTTGACAAAACGGACAAATCCGGGTATTCTATTTTGTAGAATCGAATAGTATGGCGTGGATGAGGACGAGTACGATCGCGGAAGCCCCAAGAGAGCCTGCGGCTGGTGGAAGCAGGCGGCGGAATCGATCGGAAGATCACCTCGGAGCCTCCGGCTGAACTTGCAGTAAGCCAGGACGGGCGCGCCCGTTATCTCGCAGCTTGAGTGGCCGCAAGGCAACAAGAGTGGTACCGCAGAGGTTCAGCCTTTGTCTCTTTCCGGAGACAGAGGCTTTTTTGTTCCCTCCTGCGCAGATGGATTTGAAATTCCGCAGGGGACGTATCTACGCGTCCCAGTAGGGCGGGGGCTTGCCCCCGCCGCGAACGGCGCCTGTCATTGCGAGGCTCCGCAGGGGCCGTGGCAATCCGTCTTCCCGTGCAGGCAGTGCCAAAGGAACGGATTGCCGCGTCGCTTCGCTCCTCGCAATGACAGTGGGCATCGAAACTCTGCGGCGTCTATCCCTCTTTTGCTGTCATTGCGAGACCAGTCCGCAGACTGGTCGTGGCAATCCGTTCCTTTCATTACCGGCTTTTGGGATACGGATTGCCACGGCCCCTGCGGAGCCTCGCAATGACACGCCTGTTCTCATAAATATTCTGAAATATTATTGTATTTGGAGGCAATTATGGAATACAAGCAGACACTGAATATGCCCAAGTCCGGCTTCCCCATGCGGGCCGGCCTGCCCAACCGGGAGCCCGCCATGCTGCAGCACTGGCAGGAGCTGGACCTCTACAACGAAATGCTCAAGAAAAACGAGGGCAAGCCCCGGTTCTCCCTGCACGACGGCCCTCCCTTCTCCAACGGCGGCCTGCACATGGGCCACGCCCTGAACAAATCCATCAAGGACTTTATCGTCCGCTCCTATGCCATGCGGGGCTACTATACCCCCTATATTCCCGGCTGGGATAACCACGGCATGCCCATTGAATCCGCCATCATCAAGAAAAACAAGCTCAACCGCAAGGCCATGAGCGTCCCGGAGTTCCGCTCCGCCTGCCATGACTTTGCCCAGCACTACATTGACGTGCAGATGGAGGGCTTCAAGCGCATGGGCGTGGTGGCCGATTGGGAGCACCCCTACAAGACCATGGACCCCAGCTTTGAGGCGGAAGAAGTGAAGATCTTCGGCAAAATGTTCCAGAAGGGCTACATCTACAAGGGTCTGAAGCCTGTGTACTGGTGCCCCAAGGACGAGACCGCCCTGGCTGAAGCCGAGATTGAATACCAGGATGACCCCTGTACCACGGTCTATGTGAAGTTCGCCATGCACGACGATCTGGGCAAGCTGAGCCATCTGGACAAGAGCAAGCTGAACTTCGTCATCTGGACCACCACCATCTGGACTCTCCCCGGCAACCTGGCCATCGCCCTGCATCCCCAGGAGTCCTATGCTGTGGTCCGGGCGTCCAACGGCGAGCTGTATATCATGGCCGAGGCCCTGACTGCCAAAGTCATGGGCATTGCCGGTCTGGACTATGAAATCGTGGAGACCCATGAAGGCGCGTTCTTCGAGAACATGCTGGCCGACCATCCCTTCCTGCCCAAGACCTCCCGGCTGGTGCTGGCGGACTACGTCACCATGGACTCCGGTACAGGCTGCGTCCACACGGCTCCCGGCTTCGGCGCCGACGACTACCAGACCTGCCTGCGCTACGGCATGGACATGGTGGTACCCGTGGACGACCAGGGTCGCCATACCGACTACGCCGGTAAATATGCCGGCCTCAAGACCGACGAATCCAACCCCATCATCCTGGCCGACATGAAGGAATCCGGCCGACTGCTGGCCTCCGAGGAGATCGTCCACAGCTATCCCCACTGCTGGCGCTGCAAAGGCCCCATCATCTTCCGGGCCACCCCCCAGTGGTTCTGCTCCGTGGACGCCTTCAAGGACGAGGCCGTGGCCGCCTGTGACAACGTCCGGTGGCTGCCTGCCTGGGGCAAGGACCGCATGATCTCCATGATCCGTGAGCGCTCCGACTGGTGCATCTCCCGTCAGCGCCGCTGGGGCCTGCCCATCCCCGTGTTCTACTGCAAGGACTGCGGCAAGCCCGTCTGCGACGATGTGACCATCGACGCCATTTCCAAGCTCTTCGCCGAAAAGGGCTCCAACGCCTGGTATGAGCTGGAGGCCGAAGAGATTCTGCCCCAGGGCTACCAATGCCCCCACTGCGGCGCTTCCCACGGCTTCACCAAGGAGGAGGACACCCTGGACGGCTGGTTCGACTCCGGTTCCACCCACTTCGCCTCCATGAAGAAGGACCAGGGCTTCTGGCCCGCCGACATGTATCTGGAGGGCCTGGATCAGTACCGCGGCTGGTTCCAATCCAGTCTGCTGACCTCCGTGGGCGCCCTGGGCCAGGGTGCACCCTTCAAGGAGTGCGTCACCCACGGCTGGACTGTGGACGGCGAAGGCAAGGCCATGCACAAGTCCCTGGGCAACGGCGTGGATCCGGCGGACATCTTTAAAAAGTACGGCGCCGACCTGCTGCGCCTGTGGGCCGCCTCCGCGGACTACCATGTGGACGTGCGCTGCTCCGACAATATCTTCAAACAGCTGAGCCAGAACTATCTGAAGTTCCGCAACACCGCCAAATACTGCCTGGACAACCTGGCGGACTTCGACCCCAACCATCTGGTGGCCCCCGAAGAGATGCTGGAGCTGGACAAGTGGGCCGTTACCAGCCTCAATGCCCTGATGGACAAGGCCGAGGCTGCCTACCAGAACTATGAGTTCCATGTGATCACCCACGCCGTCAACGACTTCTGCGTGGTGACCCTGTCCGCCCGGTATCTGGACATCATCAAGGACCGGCTGTACTGCGACGGCAAGGACAGCCTGAGCCGCCGCAGCGCCCAGACCGCCCTGTTCCTGATTCTGGACGCCATGACCAAGCTGTTCGCGCCTATCCTGTGCTTCACCTGCGATGAAATCTGGCTGGTCATGCCCCACCGCGAGGGCGACGACGGCCGCAACGTCCTGCTGAACCAGATGTCCAAGCCTTACACGGAGTATGCCCTGGACGACGCTGCCATGGCCAAGTGGGACACCCTGTTCGCATTGCGCGGCGACGTAAACCTGGCCCTGGAGGCCGCCCGGGCCGAGAAGCGCATCGGCAAGGCTCTGGAGGCCCATGTGACCCTGACTGCCCGGGACGATGCCGCCAAGGCCGCTCTGGAGGCTGTGAAGGATCTGGATCTGGTGTCCGTCCTGCTGGTTTCCTCCGTGGAGCTGGGCGAGGCCGAGGGAATTCAGGGAACTGCCTTCCCCGGTCTGACCGTGTCCGTCACCGAGGCCAAGGGCGCCAAGTGCCCCCGCTGCTGGATGCACTCCACCGAAGCCAACGAAGAGGGCCTCTGCCCCCGCTGTGCCAAGGTTATGGAGACCATCGAAGTGGAATTCTGAGCCGAAACTACGAAAGCCTCCCCGAATGGGGAGGCTTTTTTGCATCGGGGCGAATCTGCAACTGTAGGGCGGGGGCTTGCCCCCGCCGTTGAAGAGCGGCGTACTTGCGGCGGGGGCAAGCCCCCCGCCCTACGGTGCCTTAGGGGACGCATATTTGCGTCCCCTAAGGCATAACACCGCGGAGCGGATGTCTCTTTTTGTTCTTCTTATTCCGCGTGGGGCAGGTTCCAGCGGTACTTGGTGGCCAGCATGCGGATAGTAAAGACCAGACCGATGGTGACGGGTGTGGCGATGAGGTCGCTGACATGGAGGCGGTAGAGAATCAGGTAGACCACCGCACCAGCCAGCACCGCCACGGCGTAGACATGCTTGTGGAGCACGCCGGGCATGCGCTGGACAAACAGGTCCCGCAGCAGGCCGCCGCCGATGCCGGTCATGAGGCTGAGAAACACCAGCAAAAAGCCGTTGCTGCCATAGCCCACGCCGATCCCCGCCTGCATGCCGACCACGGTGAAAGTCCCCAGGCCGATGGCGTCAAAGATATTGGCCAGGGACTCAATCCGGGCCTCCTGCTGGTGATACTGCTTCCGGGAGAAGCGGGCGATCAGAAACAGCAGCGCAGAGGTGGCGGCAGCCACCAGGGCGTAGTGGGGGCTTTGGAACATGACCGGCGGGATCCGTCCGATGATCAGATCCCGGAACAGGCCGCCGCCCAGGGCGGTGGTAACCCCCAGCACCAGGACGCCAAACAGGTCCAGCCGGTATTTCAGGGCCGTCATGGCCCCGGAAAGGGCAAAGGCCACGCAGCCAATCATGTCGGATATGACAAAGAGGATTTCGGAAAAGGTCATAGCAGCGCCTCCCACTGGCTTTCACCGAAAATTTCCAGGCCGTGCGCCGCCAGCCATTGGGCTGCCACACCGCTGCCGGGAACCAGGATCCCGGAAAAGCTGCCGTCGTAGATTTTACCATGGCCGCAGCTGGGGCTTCGTTCCTTGAGCAGAGCCTTTTTACAGCCGAAACGCCGGGCCAGCCGCAGGACTTCCTCCGCCCCACGCTGATACGCTGCCGTGACATCCCGGCCCTCCCGGGTTCGGACCTGCTCCCCGATCCGCTCCGCCGGCGGGCGGGGCGTCGGCAGGCCGCCCAGCTGCTCCGGGCAGACGGGAATCAGGTGGTAGCGTGCCTGAAGCCGCTCCAGACCCGGCACGGTTTTGCTCTGCCCGTCATAACGGCAGGTCGTTCCCAGCAGGCAGGCGGAAATGAGCAGCGGCTCCTTTTCGCCTGCGTCTGCCGGGCAGGCCGGCGCCTGCCCGCCATTCAGCTGGATCCCGTTCAGCACGGCTTCCTTCAGCACATCCCCATCATAGACCAGCTTCAGGGAGAAAAAGGGCGCGTCCTCATCCAGCAGACGCAGGAAAATCCTGTCGCCCTCCCACATGGGCAGCTCCAGCAGCCGCTTTTTGTCCAGCCATTCCAGGTTTCCCTCATCGCACTCCTTCAGCTGGCCCGTAAAGCCGTCAGCAGTGAACAGGTGCATATACTCCCCCTGGTCTCCGGAGACAAAGGTCACAATGCCCCGGTAGCGCCAGCGGGTCAGAGTCAGGCCCGTTTCCTCCCGGACTTCCCGCAGCAGACAGTCCTCCGGGCTTTCCAGAGGTTCAAATTTCCCGCCGACGCCAATCCACTTGTCGTGGTTGAGATCATTTTGTTTTTTCACCCGATGGAGCATCAGATACTGCCCATCGTGTTCGAGATAACACAGGGTGGTGTTCATCATAAGGTTCCCTCCAAACGCTGCTGCCATTGTAGCATGTCTTTGTAGGAAAGACAATCCGGTAAAACTTTCACAAATTCCGACAGGATTTCTTGTCAGAAATGTCGGTTGTCTGATCTGCCTGGCTGTGATAAAATAGCGATGTATTATAGCCAACCTATGGTACTCCACAGAATACTCTAGGGTGGTAAAAAAAGGAGGATAAACCATTCCGCCTGACTAGCGGTGCGGCAGTGTGGAGACCTGTCGTAACGCGGCGCCCGGCAACGCCCGGGGCCGTGACATCACAGCTTGCGGAGGCACTGTGATGATAGTCGATGTACATGGCAAAAGTAATCCTGAAGAACGTCAAGAAGATCTATCCCTTTGTCAGCGGCGAAGAAAAGAAGAGCAAGAAGAAAAAGAAAGATGAGACCCCCGAGAAGCCCAAGGCCAATCTGCAGATTACCGATAAGGGCGTCGTGGCTGTCCAGGAGCTGTCTCTTATACACATCTGACGCTGCCGACGATATGCAGTGTGT
>CAMBCW010000053.1 GCA_945864925.1 uncultured Clostridia bacterium | reverse complement strand
GTTGGGCAGGGCGTCGGCAAGGGTGCAGCATTCCTGCTGGCATTTGGGACGCAGCAGCTGCCCCAGAATTTGGCTGATAGCCTGGAAATTTTCCTCGGCATCTTCCATGGACCCGGAGGCGGCGTCGAAGGCTACAGCGATCAGCCGGCACAGGACAGCCTGGGTCACGGTGGTTTTCAGGGCGGAACAGCCGGCGACAGGCGGATAGAGCAGGCCGGACACCGTAATCGTCTCGCAGCTGTCGCCGCCGCAGACGTACCGGCCATTCAGCTCGGACAGGTTATCCCCCGGCGCTGTGGAACAGGGCGGCATTTGGATGGCGGCGCCCAGTACATAGAAGCCGGAAACAAAGGCGAAGGCGTTGAAATCAATCAGAGAACGCAGCTGCGGACAGCACAGCAGCTCCAGTGCCCGGTGGAAATCGTCTCCGCAGGGGCAGCAGGGGTGCGTCGGCGTCTGGCAGTTGGACTCACAGGAGCCGCAGCCGCCGTTGGTGCAGAAGAAATTACTCAATACAGATCACTCCCCGGAGAAATGGTTCAACCAAGTCTATGCGGAGCGGGGAGAATCTGTGCCTGTCAGCCGTCGGCTTCCTGTTCCAACTGGCGGATGACGTCAGCGATGGTGCCCTGGGTGCAGGCCGCAGCCGGGCGGAAACCACGACTGAACATACGCGGATCGCCGTCGGCGGCCAGGAAGGGCAAATCGGCCTCCTCCAGCATGGACAGGTCATTGGGAGCATCGCCGGCGCAGACCAGAATGGAGCGTCCCAACTTCCGGGCCAGTTCCCGGGCTGCAATGCCCTTGGAGGTGCCGGCAGCCTGCACCTCCACCATACCGGGCAGGGAATTGATGGCTGTATACCGGCCGCCGCCCCGGCGGTTGATGTCGGCTTCCAGGGCCTGGAAAAAACGGCCTTCGTCGGATTCCGGCGTAATGGAGAACAGATCCTTTCGCATGGAATATATGGAAAACTTGACTTTGGGATCCGGCACCATGGACCAGTCTGCATGGACGAAGGGGGCGCCCTGCCGCTCCAGGTAGGCATCGCGTTCTGCATCGCCGTGAAAGACGTAGTGCTTGTCCAGACCGTGAACTTCCAGCCGCAGTTGAGGATAGGCCTGCTCGTAATACTGCATCAGCGCGACGCAGTCCTCCGGCATGGGATGGCAGAACAGCAGCACCCCGGCGCCCGGGTCATAGCAGGCTGCACCGTTGAAAACCAGCAGGGGCGCATTGATGGGAACGCCGCGAAAACGCTGAAGGGACATTGGCAGACTGCGGCCTGTGCCGATGGTAAAGGCGCCGCCTTGCTCCATAAAGCGGCCAATGGCGTCCAGATTGGCCTGGGGAATCTGTCCGCTGCGGTCAGTCAGTGTGCGGTCAAAGTCAGAAACCAGCAAGTAATTGGAGAATTTGCCCATAAGATATCCTCTGCTTTTGTGAAAATTATGAGTTTATTCTATCAAATCCTGCGAGAACTTGCAAGATACTGCGTGTTCATAATTTATTCATATTTAGCCGTTATACTGATCCAATAAGTCGTGCGTTTTTTGGGTAAAACGGTTGGACAATCTCTGCGGAGGTGATCAAATGAAACGCTGTCTGGGAATTGGGCTGCTGCTGGCCGCTTTGCTGGCCCTCCTGATCCTTCCTGCCGGGGCTTATGAGCTCCCTGCAGATTTTACGGATCTGAGCCTGGAGCACGCCATGGCAGATTTTATGGAAGCCTACGGTCTCAATGAAAACAACTATTCCGTGTCCTATTGCAATGCAGTGACAGGAGAGACCTATGCATTCAATGACGAGGCGTTCATGGTGGCGGCCAGCACCTATAAACTGCCGCTGAATATGTA
The DNA here is from genome assembly GCA_945864925.1 of uncultured Clostridia bacterium. Lineage (GTDB taxonomy): Bacteria > Bacillota > Clostridia > Oscillospirales > Oscillospiraceae > Avoscillospira. The sequence continues at coordinate 10,688 of CAMBCW010000053.1, read as the reverse complement.
TTATTATGAGATGGAGCGGGAGGGACTGATCGCTTCAGACGCCTACATCAGCCGGGCGGGAACGACGCTGGATCAGGCGCACTATCAAAGTCTGGTTTTCTCCAACAATGAAGTGTCCATTGGCCTGCTGTATAATCTGGGGGAATTCCGGGACTATAAGACCCTCATGCGCAAGTATTTCACCATGGAGGATGACGAGATCGACTACCTCTACTATGTGGACAATTATTACTGCACCCGCATGATGATGGATGCCCTGGCCTACTTATATGAATACCGGGCGGACTTTGATGAGATGATCGGCTATATGAAGCAGGCCCAGCCGGGGGAATACTTCAAGGCGGGCGTGACAGACTATGAGGTGGCACATAAGTTCGGCGTTTTTGAGGGAGCCGCCAACGATGTGGGCATCATCTATGCGCCGCAGCCCTTCCTTCTGGCGGTCTATAGCCAGGATGTGGATTTGTCCGTGGTGAGCCAGACGGCTGCGCTGTTCACGGCATATAATGTCTGGCAGAATCAGCCGGAAGAGGAAGCGGGGACAGCCCTGGAGCTGGAAATTCAGGAGATTCCGGTGGAGGAACTGCTGCCCCAGGAGGCCCCGGCTGCCGCAGAGGAAGAGGCGGCCCCGGAGGAAGCGCCTTCCCCGGAGGAAGCGCCGGCCGATTTGCCGGAGGAGCGTGCCTTTGAGTGGTGGATGGTCGCGGTAGCTCTGGGCGTCTTCCTGTTGGGAGGCGGACTGGTTGTGCTGCTGGTCAACCCAAAACGCTGGCAGGAGAAATATGACAGCGATGAGGAAGAGGACGAGACAGCGGATACCACGGTGAAAAAGCAGTAAGAAGAAACAAAAGACCCGCCGTTGCCGGCGGGCCTTTCGTGTTAAAGAGAGAAAGAGAGGAGAAAGAAAAGAGAGAGGAGAAAAAGAGAGTTCACTTTATCATCAACAGGAGGAAATGTATCATCTCCTGATGGTGTTATCTTACAGCATGGAACGGGGAAAATGTTGAACAAGCGGTAACGAAAAATAAAACAAACTTTGAAAAAACTGTGAATAAAGGAGAATTTTAGAAAAAGTCGAGGATGTAGGAGAACTGAGACAGCCTTTTCCTGTGGGGGCTGTTCTTGAACGATCAAAGAGCACGAGGGAGAAACGGTACGTTTCTCCCTCGTGCTGCGATTAACGATATTAGGCTTGCATTTGCTCTGCAGCTTGCTGTACGAATGTATGGAACATGCAGATTTTCTCGTCTGCGACATCCACTGAATATATCTTGGATAAGATATAAAAATATTGAAAAGACAGAACTGGAATGGATGGATTGGACCACCGTCCTGCCGGTGAATGGTATGCCCTTTACCGGTCGAAGGGCATGCCACGACAACTTGTGAAGAAGATTGCATGATAAACTCTGCAATATAAGAAATTATGGACTGTGTGTTCGTTAACGCGATTTATGGCCATATTCCATATTATTTCAGCCTGTTTTTAAGAATCAATAGGAGAAAACTTGTTTGAGCGCACAAAAAGCGCATGCCGAATTTGTAGCAATATGCCAGATTTTTGGCGGAATGTCCGGGTGCTCTGTAAAAAACGGGCGGTCTGGCGCTGTCTGCGCAGAGTAGGTTGCCATATGAGATGGTTTGGGGTAGGATGGAAGCAAAGGAGGAATACAGTATGCAATATGTAACAGGGGAGACCATCCGTACTCTGCGGGAAAAGCGGGGTATGACCCAACGACAGCTGGCAGAGCAGCTGTACATCAGCGATAAGACCGTTTCCAAGTGGGAAACCGGCAGGGGACTGCCGGATGTGAGCTTACTGACCGAATTGGCGGCGGCGCTGCAGGTATCCGTGGCGGAGCTGCTGGCCGGAGGCTGCGTGGAAAACCGCAACCGTGCCGGGAACCTGCGGCGCATGCAGTGGTATGTTTGCCCGGTCTGCGGTAATGTGGTCTGGTCAGTGGGAGCCGGAGCTTTCAGCTGCTGCGGCATTCTGCTGCCGCCTCTGGAAGCGGAGGAACCGGACGAGGCCCATCTGCTGCAGGTGGAGCGGATCGACGGGGAGCACTATGTCCGTTTGGAGCACCCCATGACAAAGGAACATTCTATTTCCTTCCTGGCGATGGTGACCACGGATCGGGTGGAATTCCGCAAACTCTATCCGGAGATGGAGGCGGAGAGCCGCTTTGCCTTGCGGGGCCATGGAGACCTGTATGCCTTCTGCAACCGCCATGGATTGTACCGCGTGCGGGTTTAGGTGCTCTCCCGCTCCACCAGGGCGGCGGGGAACACCAGGTGCTGGGGACTGGGCTTGCGGTCGGAAGGGGACTCGATCTCTTCCACAATCATCCGTGTGACTTTTTCTCCCATCTCATAAGCCGGGACTTCCAGGGAAGTCATGGAAGTTTCCAGCATGCTGCCCACGGCGTGCCCCGTGAGGCTGACCAGGCGCACCTGCTCCGGCACCTGGACGCCGCGCTCTTTCATGGCCCGCATGGCGCCCAGCCCCTGCACGTCCACGGCGGCCATGATGGCGTCCAGCTCCGGATTTTCATCCAGCAGCTGATTGGCGCACTGATAGCCGTATTCAAAGCTGTTGCAGGCTTCCAGAGAGGTGGTGCTGATCTCCGGCAGGCCCAGCTCCGCCATGGCCTTGCGATAGCCGTCATAGCGGCCCCGGTAGGGGGCAATGTGCATGGGGCCGTTGATCAGTCCGATCTCCCGACAGCCCTTGGAGGCCAGAAACTTTGCCGCGTCATAGCCGCAGGCCTCGTAATCCGCCACGACGCTGCTGATATCCCGCTCCTGCCGCCGCACGACCTGGGCCACGGCGATGCCGCTGGAATGAATATCCCGAACCAGACGGTTGTTGGCGCCGGTACCGGCGATGATAATACCGTCCACAAAGCCGTTCCGCAGACGATTCAGGCACTCCCGTTCTGCTTTTGCATCCTCTTCTGTGGTGCAGATCAGAATGGCATAGCCTAGTTTGCGGGCGGCCCGTTCGATTCCCTGGGTAATTTCCGCAAAGACCGTCAGATGGAGCCGGGGCACCACCACGCCGATGGTGTGCCGTTTACCTTGGCGCAGACCCTGGGCCAGAACGTTGGGCTGATAACTCAGCTCCTTTACGGCGGCCAGAATGCGGGCTTTGGTTTCCGGATGCACATAAGAGGTATTGTTCAGCGCCCGGGAGACGGTGCTGACATCCACACAGGCCAGTTTTGCCACATCTTTCAAGGTAGCCATGGGGGCTCCCCCTTTCTGCAATGTACAAACGATTGTTTCGGAAGGCATATACAAACGTTTGTATTTTGAAATAGTATAGCACAGCTGCGCGTGAAAAACAAGAAATTTCATTTCCTTACCAGCTGGAAGAGAATTGTACATTATATACAAAACAGGAGAAAAAGATGTGTGTATTCGTACAGTTTCTACAACTTTTTGCAGACCATATGCAAAATATTGCAGAGAAGGCCGAATCGGTTGACGAGAAACGAAGCGTATGGTATAAATGAGCCATAGGAAATACAAACGTTTGCACAAACGATGCGAAAGCCGGCGGGCGCGCAGCCGAGCGGAAGATCGGGGCAGACAGAATCTCAAACTACAACAATGAAAAGGAGATACTTCTCATGGCTAAGGTAAAGAACTTCAAGACCATCTTCCCCGCTGTTTCTGTTCCTCTGAATGACGACTATTCCATCAACGAACCCGAGTTCCGCGCTTATCTGCGCTGGATCAAGAGCTTCTATAACCAGGGCATCCAGGGCCTGGTCTGCAATGGTCACACCGGCGAAATCACCGGCCTGACCCGCGCCGAGCGCAAGCGCGTCGTGGAAATCTGCGCTGAAGAGTGCGGCGACATCATGACCATTGTCTCCGGCGTCAACTGCGAGAACACGGCCGAGTCCATTGAGATGGCTGCCGAGGCCAAGGCTGCCGGCGCCGATGGCATTCTGCTGATGCCGCCTCACATGTGGCTGCGGTTCGGCATGCATCCCGATGCACCCTTCCAGTATGTCAAGGACGTGGCCGAGGGCGCTGACATCGACATCGTGATCCATCTGTATCCCGCCACCTCCAAGGCCTTCTATCCCGTGGAGACCCTGATCAAGATGTGCAAGGAAATCGACCATGTCAAGTGCATCAAGATGGGCACCCGCGTGACCTCCATCTACGAGCATGACGTGCGTCTGCTGCGGCAGGAGTGCCCCGACATCTCCCTGATCACCTGCCACGACGAGACTCTGTGCGTCAGCTGGTTCCCCGGCATGGACGGCGCTCTGATCGGCTTCGCCGGCTGCGTGCCTGAGCTGATCTGCCCCGCCCGCGAGGTGTTCGCCAACCCCGACAAGCACACCCTGAAGGAAGCACAGGACTGGTCCAACCGGATCTATCACATTTCCCAGGCTATCTACGGCGGCGGCCAGCCCTCCGGTGAAGCCCATGCCCGCCTGAAGGAAGCGCTGGTACAGCGCGGCATTTTCTCCAGCGGCCTCATGCGCAAGCCCGTCCTGCCTCTGAACCAGGAGGAGAAGGACTGGATCTCCCTGGGCCTGGAGCGCAGCCAGCTGCCCAAGGTTGATATGGAGCAGTACAAGTAAGAATTGGAATTGCAAACGGCGCTGCACACCCCGCAGCGCCGTTTGTGCAAAAGAGAAAAGGAGACGTCTATGAGCAACAAGGAAAACACCGCGCAGGCCTTTGGCGCGGATATCCAGCGGCTTCCCCTGAAAGATCTGCTCAAGCGCATTGGCCCCGGCCTGATCGCCACGGGCATTGTGGTGGGCCCCGGCGCCATTACCACCGCCGCCATGCTAGGCGCCAACTATGGCTATGCTTTGATCTGGATTCTGATTCCAATTATCTTCATGGGAATTACCTTTATGATGACCACCAACCGGCTGGCCATTGTGACCGGTATGCCCACCATTCACGCCATCCGTAAATACTACGGCCCCGTGGCGGCCGGCTTTGTCAGCGTGGCCACGTTCCTGGCCTGCCTGTTCTTTACCATGGGCAACATTTCCGGCACCGGCGCAGGCATGAACCTGATCACCGGCCTCAACTGGAAAATCGGCTCTGCCATTATGATTGCCGTGGTGATCTACTGCTATTTTGCAAAAAATGTCTATTCCGTGGTGGAAAAGTTTATCACCGTCTGCATTCTGGGCATGATTGTGTCCTTCTATGCCACTCTCATCGGCGTGGGCGGCCCGGATTGGAGCCGGTTCGGCAAGGGCATGGTGGGCTTTGCACTGCCCGCCGGCAGCCTGACCACTGCGCTGGCCTTTGTGTCCACCAATGCCTCCGTGACTACCGGCGTGTATAACACCTATCTGGGCAAGGAGAAGAAGTGGAAAAAGGAGGACCTGTTCAACGGTGTCATGTTCACGGATGCGTTGGTGCATGTCCTCAGCGTGGTGCTGATTACCGGTGCCATCATCCTGGTGGGCGCCATTGTTCTGAACCCCACCGGTGAAACCATCAAGGCTCCCGCGCAGCTGGCGGAGATGCTGGTGCCCATCATGGGCAACGCCGCCCGCTATATCATGGGTATCGCTCTGCTGGGCGCTGGCTTTTCCTCCCTGCTGGGCAACACCCAGCGTGGCATGGTGCTTCTGGGCGCCGGCTTCAACCGGGATGTGAGCCTGAAGTCCAAGTTTGTCCGCATCGGCTGCATGCTGTGCCTGGCCTTCGGCGTCATCGTATGCTACAGCTATGGTGGTTCTCCCACGCAGCTGATTTTCCTGGCCAACCTGGGAACGTCCGTATCCACCCCGGTGGCCGGCCTGTTCATCACTCTGCTGATCTGGCGCAAGGATGTCAACGAGGGCTATAAAGCGCCCACGGCCCTGCGTATCTGCATGACCATCAGCTATCTGTTCGTCCTGGTCATGACCGCGTCCTCCCTGATCAAGCTGTTCAGCTAAGCAACCTGCCTCCTCCTTCGCGGCAGTGCAAAATGGTGACATTTTGCGCTGCCGTCTTGCTATTTTTTGGCGGATGTTCTATACTCAAATGGAAGCAAATAACAACGGAGGACGCTTTTATGAAAGTTTTGAATTTTGGATCTCTGAATATTGACCATGTGTTCCAGGTGGCGGAGATTGTCCGGCCGGGGCAGACCATCGATTCCCTGAGCGTGGAAAACTTCCCCGGCGGCAAGGGTATGAACCAGTCTGTGGCCATTGCCCGGGCGGGCTGCCGGGTCTATCATGCCGGCAACATCGGACCGGACGGACAGGAACTGCGGGGGCTGCTGGAAGAGGCCGGGGCGGACTGCACCTGGCTGCGCACCGTGGAGGTCGGCACCGGCAGTACATTTATCCAGGTGGATTCCAACGGCCAGAACTGCATTGTGCTCAACGGCGGCGCCAACCGGGCCAACAGCCGGGAATACTGCGACGAGGTCCTGGCCAACTTTGACGCGGGCGATTTGATTTTGCTGCAGAATGAGATCAACTGTGTGGACTACCTCATTGAAAAAGCCCATGAAAAGGGCATGGTGGTGGCGCTGAATCCCTCCCCCATGAACGAAAAGGTGCTGGCCTGCGATCTGAGCCGGGTTTCCCTGTTCATTATGAATGAGGATGAGGGCATGTCCATCACCGGAGAGCAGGAACCGGAGGAGATTCTGGCGGCCATGGCGGAAAAGTTCCCGGAAGCGCAGGTGGTGCTGACGCTGGGCTCCAAGGGCTCGCTCTACCAGGGCGGCGGCCGCCGCATCCGCCAGAAGGCCTACCATGTCAAGGCTGTGGATACAACGGCTGCCGGCGATACGTTCACGGGATTCCTGCTGGCGGGCATGGCCCGGGGAGAGAACATGGCCGCGTGTCTGGACGATGGCGCCAGAGCGTCCGCCATTGCTGTGACCCGCATGGGCGCCACCAGCTCGATCCCGACGCTGGAGGAAGTGCGGGCAACGGCGCTGGAAGCATAGACGAAAGGGAAGAGACCAATGGAAAAAATCCGGCGGAAAGCCGTCACCATGGAGGATGTGGCCAAAGAAGCCGGCGTATCCGTCACCACGGTCTCCCATGTGATCAACCAGACGGCCAGCATCACAGAGGAGACCTCCGACCGGGTGCGGCAGGCCATTGGAAAGCTGGGCTATATTCCCCGGCCTTCGGCGGATCTCAACCGGGGTCAGCGGATCATCGGTGTGTTCGTGCCGGAGATTTCCAATGAGTTCTATGCCCGCTCGATCCAGGCGGTTTTTCAGGCCGCCTGGGAGCGGGATTACGCGGTGATGGTGTGCTCCATGGAGCACCGCCGCCAGGCGGAGAGCCGGTATATCCGCAGCCTGCTCCAGTCCGGTGTCAAGGGCCTGATCTTCTTTGGCGGCTCCATGGAAAATGACCAGCAGATCATACATGCGGCAAAAAAAGTGCCGGTGGTGCTGGGGGACCGGCGGATGCCCAATGTGCCCATCGATACCGTCGGCACAGACAACCAGGACGCCATGCGCCGGCTGATCGGCCGGCTGGCCCGGGCGGGGTACTCCCGTATTGGCTATGTCTCCGAGGATCTGATCATGAGCAATTGCACCGACCGCTATCAGGGCTTCCTGCAGGGCATGGCGGAAAACGGGCTGGCGGTGGAAGAGCGATGGGTCTTTCTGCGGCCGGAGCTGCGGCTGAACAAAGCGGAGGGCGCCTATCGCTTATTCCTGCCTTTGGAGCGCTTCCGGCCGCTGCCGCAGATTTTTGTGTGCACCAGCGACCTGATTGCCATGGGGCTGATCGCAGCCCTGAAGTCCGGGGGACTCCATGTCCCGCGGGATGTGGGCGTGGTGGGATTTGACGATATCTCCATTGCCGCCTTCTATGATCCGCCCCTGACCACCATTGCCCAGGATATGCGCCAGCTGGGCCGCAGCTGCTTCCAGGCGCTGCTGAACCGCATGGAGAACCGGAATCAGACGACGCAGGATGTTCTGATCAAAGCGAAGATCGTGATCCGGGACTCTGTTCGGCTGTAATCTACAGCCCTAATTTTTACTAATTTTCATAAAAACGGAGTTGGAAACGGATTGGCAAAACCTGGAATTTATTGGGTTTCAAACGTCAATATAGAAAAAAGACTCGAAATAGACACCACAGAAATTGGGGAAAATGTGCACAATTTCTGAAGCATCGAACTGAGCATATTGACGGAAGAAATAAGCCTTCTGTAAAGCACAAAATAAAAATTAATGAAAATTAGAAGAAGGAAAGGAAACGAATTGAAAAATCCGGATACAGGTGCTATGATTTGAAAAAAGGAAGCTTTCTTGGAGTATTTGCCCAAGCACCTGTGAAAAAGGAGTGTTCAATTTGTATATTCCAGACGAAAAAACCATTCTGCAGAACTATGAAAACGCGAAGGAACTGTTTGCGGCTTATGGCGTGGATACGGAGCAGGCCCTGAAGGAATTTGAAAAAGTGGGGATCTCGATTCACAGCTGGGCCGGTGATGACGTCAAAGGCTTCGAATCGTTTGAGAATGTCCACTCTGAGAATACGGTCACAGGCAACTATCCCGGCGCTGCCCGCAACGGGGAGGAACTGCGGCAGGACCTGGCCCAGGCCATGAAGTTCTCTCCCTGCACCCACCGTCTGGGGCTACAGAGTATGTATGCCGAGCCCAAGACCCATAAGGAGCGCCGGGACTACGATGTGGAGGACTTCCGCAACTGGATTGACTTCGCCAAGGAGCGGAACATGGGTGTGGACTTCAATGTCTCCTACTTCACCCACCCCATGATGAAGGACGGCTGCTCTCTGGCGTCTCCCGACGAGGAGGTCCGCCGGTATTGGATTCAGGCCGGCATCAATGGCCGCCGTATTTGCGAGGCCATCGGCCGGGAACTGAACTGCACGGTATTCAACAATACCTGGACCCCCGACGGCACCAAGGACAACACGGCGGACCGCATGGGCTACCGTGCCCGGCTGAAGGACTCCCTGGATCAGATCTATGCTGAAAAGCTGGATCCCCGCTACATTCGCGACTGTATGGAGGGCAAGGTGTTCTCCATTGCCAACGAGTGCTTTACCGTGGGCTCCCATGACTTCTACATCGCGTATGCGGCCAAGAACAATCTGGGTCTGACCATCGACACCGGCCACTTCCATCCCACGGAAAATTATGCCGACAAGATTTCCGCCGTCTATCCCTTCCTCAACGGCATCATGTTCCATCTGTCCCGCGGCGTCCGCTGGGACTCCGACCACACGCTGATTCAGGACGACGGTTTGTACCAAGTGTTCCAGGAGATCAAGCGGGCCGGCCTCATCGGCCAGAATATCTGCGTGGGCCTGGACTTCTTCGATGCCCAGGTCAACCGGGTGACCGCCTGGATCTGCGGCCTGCGGGCCGCAGGCAAGGCCTTGCTCAGCGCTCTGCTGGAGCCCACCGCCTTGCTGCAGGAGGCAGAATATGCCGGCAATCTTGGCAAGCGCATGGCCCTGCTGGACGAATGCAAGAATATGCCCGTCAACGCCGTGTGGGACTACCTGTGCTGGAAGAAGAATGCCGGTGTCGGCGCCGCGTGGCTGGAGGAAATGGACCGCTATGAGCGGGATGTGCAGTTCCAGCGTATATAAGATGTATTCTGCTCCTTCGGGAGAGGAATAAATTGAAAAAATGTGGAGGAAATGATCATGAAAAAGCTTATTGCACTGCTGTTGGCTGTTGTCATGGTGTTTGGCCTGGCTGCCTGCGGCGGCTCCGCCAAGACGGACGACAAGTTCGAAATCGTTGTGGTGCCCAAGGACTCTTCCAACCCTTGGTTCGTCCGCATGAAGACCGGCGTTGACGAATACGCCGCCGCCCACACGGAACTGAACGTTTACCAGAAGGGCACCGACCAGATCGACGCCACCCTGCAGGCCGCGCTGGTGGAGGACCTGATTGCCCAGAAGGTTGACGCCATCTGCGTGGTTCCCGTTGACATTCAGTCCATTGACCCCGTTCTGAAGAAAGCCCGTGACGCCGGCATCGTGGTGATTGCCCACGAAGGCTCCGGCCTGACCAATGTGGACTACGACATCGAAGCCTTCTCCAACGCCGGTTACGGCCAGTTCATTATGGACAACCTGGCGGAAGCCATGGGCGGCGAAGGCCTGTACACCACCATGGTGGCTGACCTGACCAACGGCTCCCATAACGAGTGGGCAGACGCAGCTGTGGCCTATCAGAAGGAAGCTTATCCCAACATGACCCTGCTGGAGGAAATGCCCAGAGTGGAGTCCCACGACAACGGCGATACCGCCTATAACGTGGCCAAGGAGTGCTTCAAGGCCTATCCTGACCTGAAGGGCATCATGGGTACTTCTTCCTTCGACGCGCCCGGCGTCGCCCGCGCCATCCAGGAGATGGGTCTGGTGGACAAGGCCTTTACCACCGGCACCGGTATGCCCGCTGACAACGCAGAGCTGCTGAAGTCCGGCGTTATCAAGTCCCTGACTCTGTGGGATCCTGCCATCGCCGGCCAGGCCATGATTGCACTGGCTGTGAAGGTCCTGAACAAGGAAACCATCTCCGGCCCCGTGGATCTGGGTGTTGAGGGCTACACCGCCATGAATTTCCGTGAAGGTTCCAGCACGGTTCTGGAAGGCCAGGGCTGGATTACCATCAACGCAGAGAACGTAGACCTGTCTCTTATACACATCTCCGAGCCCACGAGACGTAGAGGAATC
>CAMBCW010000052.1 GCA_945864925.1 uncultured Clostridia bacterium | reverse complement strand
CTACACACTGCATATCGTCGGCAGCGTCAGATGTGTATAAGAGACAGCTATCGCAAAAACGCGTTGTTTTGTAGAATATCGGCATAAGCAAGATAAGGAGGCACTCCGCATGAAAACACTGGAACCCATTCAAAAGACCTTTCGGGTCTTTCAGGTATTAACAAAAATTGCCATGATTTTGTCCTTTGTCTGGGCTGGACTGGCCGCCCTTGGGCTGCTGTGCGCCATGGTCTGGTACAATGGCGGCGTTGTGATCGGCGCCAATCCGGAAGCGCTGCTGTCCCTGACCGTCACAAGCAGCCTGAAACAAATGATGGGCGTTCTTCTGTCCGAGCTGGCCTTTGCCCTGGCCGACGGGACTCTGCTCGCGTTCGCTTTCCGGTATTTCAGGCAGGAACAGGCCGAAGGCACTCCCTTCACCCACAACGGCGCAGCACAGATTAAACGTCTTGGGATCCGCACCATTGTGCTGCCCCTGGTGGCAGCCATTCTTTCCGCCGTATTTTACGAAGTTTTCGGCCTGTCCCAGTCCGTCAGAACCGATTGGGACAATCTGACCAGTGTATCCCCGGGAATTGTCCTGATCCTGGCTTCTCTGATTTTCCGCTATGGCGCCGAGCTGGAAGCGGCCCGACCGGCCTCTGCTCTGCGGAGCGTGGATTGCCAGTCCTAGTCTTTTCCCTTACAATGGAGGTCAGGAGGTGTTTTTATGAAACCAGAAATATGCTTTACCCCCATTGACCTTCCAAGCTGGAGCCGCAGCGAGATCTTTTATTATTTTTCCAAAATGGCTCCCACAGGATACTCCCTGACAGCGGATCTGGAGATTACACAGATGCGCCGTATCCTGCAGGCTGCCGGGAAAAAGTTCTTTCCGGCTTTTCTTTGGCTGGCGACAAAGCTGCTCAACCAGCAGCCGGAATTCAAAATTGCCGAGGTGAACGGGCAGCTTGGTTTTTACAATGTTCTGACCCCCCTGTACGCCACATTCCACGACGATGACAAAACCTTCTCCCTGATGTGGACGGCCTATGACGACAGCTTTCCGGCCTTTCATGACGCCTATCTCCGGAATCAGCGCCAATATGGAGAAAACCATGGGATTCTGGCAAACAAGGACCAGCTTCCGCCGCCCAACGCCTATACCATATCCTGTCTTCCGTGGATTCCTTTCCGGCACTTTGCAGTGCATTCCTACGGAAACAGTCCCTATTACTTTCCGTCTGTAGAGGCAGGCGCGTTTCGGGAGCAGGACGGGAAAACCTGGATGCCCCTTTCCATCACCTGCCATCATGCTGCCACGGACGGCTGGCACGTCAGCCAGTTCCTGACGGCGCTGCAGGCGGAAGCCAATGCCTTTGAAGCATATTTGCTCTGAAAGGAACGAAGCATTTTATGAAACATTTGGGAGCGGCATCGGCCGGTCTTCTCTTTGTTCTGATGCTGACGGCCGCACTGGCAGGCTGCGGGAAGTCCGTCTCCGCAGCCGGTGCGGAAGCGCCGGACATGCACATCGATTTTGAAAACGGACAGCCCATCCGTACCGGGACAGAGCAGCAGTTCTATCGGGTGGAGCCGGGCCAGAGCGGCGAACTGCAAATCTCGGTTCACACCGAGAGCGGAAGCCTGCAGATTACCGTCGCCCCGACCGATGCGCCTGACCGCTTCTGCTATCGCGGTATGGATCTCCCCACTTCCGATTTCTCAGTCATCCTGTCGGAACCCGGAGAATACCAGGTGTGGATCGAAGCAGATCACTTCATGGGCAATTATGCGTTCCAATGGACCGTGTCCTGAGACAGGGGCGGTCTCCATGATCCTTTCATGCATAAGCGGTCAGTTGCAGCAGCAACCGCAGGCAGCACGGCGTCTTCCCGCCGTGCTGCCTGCGGTTTTTTGATCTGACGAACTGTCCCTGATTCGTCATGGGCTGTCTTCTGCCAGTCGGGTTGAATAGTGCCCATTGTCCTCTTCTGTGACCAGGTGCTTGATGCCGTAGTCCGTGATGCTGCACTGTCCGTTTTCCTTGGACACAGTGAAGTAGGCCAGGCCGCCCTGGCGGCAGGCCTCCTGGGTTTGGGCAGAAATAAAATTGCCCAGAGAATAAAAGACCAGAGTCCTGTGGCCATCCTGTCCGGTCACCCATTCACAGGGCTGCAGCACATGGGGATGGGTGCCAATCACCACATCCGCGCCGCAGTCTGAAAACACAGCTGCCCAGTGCCGCTGCTCTTCATCCGGCTCATCGGCGTATTCCGTCCCCCAGTGAACATAGACGATGCTGACATCCGCCGCTGCCCTGCCCGCCAGCAGATCTGTCCGGACCTGCTGTTCATCCTCCAGGGTATGCAGCACATAGGGGGCGTTCTCCGGCAGAGCATGGCCGTTGGTGGATGCGGTGTAGCTGAAGACTGCGCAGCGGATGCCGTTCTTCTCATAAATTTCATAGGGACGATAGACCCCGTCCCCGGAGGGTTGGATCCCGGGACACAAAACGCCTGCCTGCCCGTAGAAAGACGCCGTCAAATCAAGGGCCTCCGTCCCCATGTCCAGGGCATGGTTGGTGGCGCAGCTGACAATGTCAAAGCCCGCTTTGACCACAGCGTCACCTACCTGCAAGGGCGTACCGAACAGCGGATAGGAGCTGTACTGCTCCGGCCGGTCCACATAGATGGTTTCCTGGTTGATCGATGTCACATCATACCGGTCCAGTTCCTGCTGCACGGATGCAAACAAGTCGTCGAAGCAGCCGTCAAAATGCCGGAAGGCATAGTCATAGATCTGCCGGTGAATCAGATTGTCCCCCACGGCGGCGAAGGACAGCTCCGCCCTTTCCGGCGCTTCCTGCAGCTCGATCCGACGCAGGCCCCAGGTGATCCAGTCCCAGGCGCTCTGTCCGCCCTGGGTGTCCGTTATCACCAGCCGCTGCACCGCATCAAAGCGCCACTGTGCCGATTCCAGGCCGATATCGGACGCCATCCAGATGGGTCGGATGCCGTCTTCCGTCCAGTCGTAGATGTAGATATGCTGTGACCAGCTTTTTTCATCCTGCGTCACCCAGAAGGGACGGCTGTCTCCGTACCGTCCCCGCTTCCAGCACAGCAGCAGCAATTCCTGCTCCCCGTCATGATCGATGTCGCACCAGAGAACGTCCTGCACCCGGAGCGTCCTGTCCGATTGCCAGACAAGGTCCTCCCCTTTCAGAACGCGAACTGTCCGCCCGGCGAGCACAATCTGCGCCGGCTCTCCGTCTTTTGCTTCGCAGCGGATCTGCGCCGTGTTCCAGTCAATCCATCGGGGTAAAAAGAACCCGCTCTTCCAGGCGCAAAATACAGCGATAGCGGCGAGCAAAGCCGCCGCTACGCCTGCTATGGTCCAGGCTCTGCGCTTCATGACTGGAACCAGTAGCTCTGGGTCCACCAGGGTTTTTCCACCTGGCTGTCCCAGTTATATGTGCCGTCGTCATTCATCCACTGGCCGATCATCTGCCGCCACTGGGTGTCTGTTAACCGATTGCTCATGGGCTGCTCAAACTGATAGAAGTCAAACCCCACGCCGGAGGCCAGACGGAGCTGCCCGTCCACCGGAACCACCACCACAACCTCCGCCGGCCGGCCCGTGGCGATCTGCAGCACGCTGCCGTTGGGATCCGTGGCAATGTCCGTCACCAGCGCTGCCGGAATCTCCTTGGCATCCAACCAGGCGGATTCCGTTTTATCCTTGACCGCTTCGGTCCAGAAATGCTCCAGTGTGCCGCCGTATTCCCGGATCAGGTCGTATTCTTCCTCCGTCAGAGATTCGTTGGACAGCTCTTTTTCCGAAATGGTCAGAAGCCGCCGGGCCAGTTCTTCCAGGCGCGACAGATTCTCCAGGTCCTCGCTTCCAATCAGGCCATATCCATGGAGCCCCTCCGCCGTCTGCTGGGCCAGGAGCATAAACCGCCGGTAGACCTCCGTTTCCGGTTCCACATAACCGCGGTCGTCAATCACTTCCTGCGGGCCGCCGCCCATTTCCGCCATCACCTGTTTGGAGTAGAGCACCGTATCATGCTTCAGTTCCGCAAAGCTGCCGGCGTAGGTCTCCAGATCCTTTTTCAGCCACTGTTCACTGGTCATAAAGGAAGGATACCCGTTTCCCTTCTCCTCCAGCAGCGGCTCCAGCGTGTAGAGCCAGCTGGAATAGAGGCTCGCCGACCAGAATTCCTCCGGCGCCCCGGTCAGAACATTGCGGATGGACGTCATATTTTCGCTGTATCCGGCGTAGTCCATGTCGCCCTGCTCCGTCAAAATCTTCAGGGCCAACTCTGAACCCAAAGCCGCGGGCAGATCCAGGGTGTCGGGCAGCATCCGCTTTTCGCCGCTGCTGTTCTCCTCCACGTTCCGGTAAATCAGCTGCTGCATTACGGCTGCATCGATGGTAAAGCGCTGCCCCATAAAGCGGAAGCCCTTCTTCATCTGCGCCACGTTGCCCTCCTCCGACTCCCAGACAGGGACGGAGTTGATGGCCGGCGGTTCCATCTGTCCAATCAGAACCGTGAAGCTTTCGTAGGCGTCCTCCTGCCCTGCCAGATCGCCGGCGGCCGGCCAAGCACCGAAGGCCGCTTCAATGGCAGGCGCATACTCATAGTAGCCCAGATCATCACTGGTCCCTGCAAAGAACGACGTAACCGTGTAGATTTCCTCCCACGCCGCCAGGTCCGCCTCCCGCATGGCCAGGGTCATCAGCAGCGCACTGCGGTTCAGGCTGTCCTCCTTCTGGGCAAAGTTGATCTGTCCATACCACATCATGGCCCGGAAATACCGCTCCAGCACCTCGTCGCCCTCATAGTAACCGCGGGGTTGGAACTGGCTGTAATCCACAAAATCCTCCGCCACGCCCGATTGACCAATGCCGGCTGCGGCATAGACCGAATCCATTTCCTGGGCAGCCAACTCCGACGCATAGCCCGGCGCCGTCAAATCCGGATCCTGCAGCATGGCCGCAACAGCAAAGAACGCCACGTTTCTGCGGGCCGCTTCCTCCCACTGGGTCCCTGCCAGCGCATCATACTGGGCCATGCTGGCCTGCAGCATAGCCTTGCTCAGACCGAGCAGTTCGGAAGCCAGATAGTTCTTCTCCGTCCGGTTCAAAAGCAGGCTGAAATACAGATGATAGGTATGCATCATGGAATCCACGGTGACAAAATTGGGAATCTGGGCATATCGGTTGTATTCGTACAGCTCAAAGAACTCGCTGTTGTAGTCCTTCTTCACCAAAAACAGGTTCTGTTCCAGCAGCCGCATGGACGCATCCGACAGATAGAACTGGTTCACATTCCCCACATTGGCAAGCCCTGGCTCCACCCGATAGGGTGCAACCGACGGCGTCACCGACGATTTCTCCACTGCAGAGAAATTCAGCAGCTGCGGTCTCGGCATGGCTTCCACAGAAGCCATTGTCTGCTGTGCATCCGCCGGCTGCTGCAGGTTCTCAGGCTGCTCCTCCGCCGGCTGTGTTTCCCGGTTTTCCTCCACAGAAGGCTGCTTGACCGGATCCGCCGAGTCTCGATTCCCCAGGGTTGAGGCCAGAAGCCATCCGCCGGCAAACAAGACCACACACACCGCCGCAAGGATTGCCACCCGAGCGCCGGTGGACAGACCGCGTTTTTTCTCCTTGCGGGGCGGCGCCTGTTCCGCAGCCTGCGACACGGGCGCGCCGCAGTGCACGCAGAATTTTGCGCCATCTTCAATGGGTTTTCCGCAATTCCTGCAAAACATCGGAATCCCTCCTCTTTTTAACAGCATCGCTGCTTTTATTCAGTATAGCATACTCTGTGCCAGATTTCCAACCCTTTACAGCCCGAAATGCACCAGTGTGCAGGATTATCCCCTCGGCTGCAGACAATGCGCCGGGACCTTCCGGCGCGGGTCGGCAGCTTCACAGTAAAAACCCTCGATTCTCTCAACTGCATCAAAACCGCCTCCACTGAGCCCTGAATCCGCCGGCACAGTTCCTCCTGTCAGATTGCATTGGCAGATGCAAAGCCTATTTTTTGACAAGCTGATTGGACTTTTTCGCTTTTTTTGCGTATAATAATCACAGATCAATCGGCGCCCGTCGCCAACTTTTGCATCAGAAAGGATCACAAAATGAAACGGTTTTACATTTTCACAGTATTGCTGGCAGCAGTTCTGCTCTTGGCCTCTGCCTGCGCAAAAAACTCTGTGTCGCAGGAACGTCAAAATTCCGAGCCCGCTGCCACAAGTCAGGAGCAGTTTGACGAAAGAAAAGGCAGTGGTCCCAACGAGGACCTTCATGGCGGTCCGGAGGGAGGCCGGGGCAATCCAGGCGGCATGTCCCAGAGCAGTGAACCGGACGAAGAACTGCAGGCCATTTTGGATGAGGTACAGAGCAAGTACCAATTGCTGACCTTCACGGACCCGGATACGGGCTTTGAGGTGCAGTACGAACTGTTTGTCCCGGAGAACTATGATTCGTCCGTACGCTATCCCATGATTATGTTTATTCCGGACTCCCGCGCCGCCGGCCGGGAACCGGAGTTTTCCCTGACCATTGGATGGGGCGGCGTCATCTGGGCCACCGCTGAGGAGCAGGCCAAACATCCATGCTTTGTGCTGATTCCCATTTTTACAGAGACAATCGTGGATGACAATTTCAACACATCCTCTCAGATCGATGTGGCCGTCAACCTGATTGATGACCTGTGCGGCACCTACTCCATTGATACGGACAGGCTTTATACCACGGGCCAGTCCATGGGCGGCATGACGTCCTTCCATCTCAATGTGGCCTATCCGGATCTGTTCGCTGCTTCTCTGTTTGTGGGCAGCCAGTGGAACAACGAGATTCTGGATGTTCTGGAGGAGGATAAATTCTTCTATATTGTCTCGGCCGGTGACGACAAGGCTTCCACGGGGCAGACCGGGCTTATGGCTGTCTTTGATTCGGACGGTGTCCCCTATACCCATGCGGAATGGAGCGCCCAGGAGGACCGGGAAACGCAGAATGCTTCCGTCAAAGCAATGATTGCAGAAGGCTTGAATGCCAATTTCGTCACCTTTACAAAAGGAACCACTGTCGCCGGAGGTGCCTCCGGCAGTGAACATCTGACATCCTTCGATTATGCATACAAGCTGGAAGCCGTGCGGGACTGGCTGTTTGCCCAAAGCAAATAAAATGGCTCTTTTCCAGAACGAAGGCAGCCACAGTCATGGCCATCCTTCATCCATGCAGCATGATGCCGGATAAAGCACAAAAATCGACCATACAAGCAGAAAATCCTGCCAAATCCGGCAGGATTTTCTGCTTGGCTGTTTAAAACAGGATCGATGACCAACTTATTCTCTATCACCATCTGAAATCTGTTCTTCCATATACCGGGAAACACAGAAACCTACTGCCGGATATCTTCGTGCGAAAGCACATAGAAGTCTATTATTTTTAATCGTTCCAAAGGGACGCTTCAGCATCTTCACTTTTCACGATTACTTATCACTTCCAAAAATCGACTCCGAAGTAAAAGTGAAGAGTGAATAGAGAAGAGGTAATAAGTAAAATCGACAAGTCCCTGTCGAGACTTGTCGATTTTTGGCAAATAATCGCGGTGAGCTTCCACAGTATTATGCCGAGGGTACCCACGATGCCATCATCGACCCGGCAACTTTTGCAATTGCCCAGGAGCGTATTGAGGCATTAAGGCTGGCGGCCGAAGAAAGGCCAAAGCCTACCCGGTCAGCCTTCACAGGCAAGATCTGCTGCGTAAAATGTGGAAAGAACTACAAGCGCGGCAGGCACGGCGACAGAGTCTTTTGGAACTGCTCTACCTACCTTACCAAGGGTTCAAAGTTCTGCCGGTGTTCGCAGATCCCGGAGCCGCTCCTTTACAGCATCACGGCAGAAGTCCTGGGGCTTAAGGAGTTTGACCCAGACATATTTGAGAGCAAAACAACGGTTATTGAAGCCCACGATGATAACACCCTGGTGTTCTGCTTCACCGATGGAACTCAAACCGTTAAACGATGGCAGCACCGCTCCAGGGCCGAAAGCTGGACCCCGGAGATGCGTGAGAAAGCACGCCAGCGAACTGCCCAACAGAAAACGCCGAACCGAGGATGGCACGGCTACTTCCAAAGCACAGAAATTTGAAAGGAGGCGTATTATGGCACGCACTGCAAGAGCGGTTACAGTGATCCCATCAACCATCAACCCGCTTACACGTATGGCGGTCACTTCGGTGGCCAAGCGCCGGGTAGCCGGTTATGCCAGAGTATCCACGGACAGCGATGAGCAATTCACCAGTTACGAGGCTCAGATCGACTACTACACACAGTACATCAAACGCCACGCCGAATGGCAGTTCGTTAAGGTTTACACCGACGAGGGTATTTCCGGCACCAACATGAAAAAGCGCGATGGCTTCAATCAGATGATCCAGGACGCGCTGGACGGAAAGATCGACCTCATTGTCACCAAGTCGGTCAGCCGATTTGCCCGAAACACGGTGGACAGCCTTGTGACGGTGAGAAAGCTCAAGGAGAAGGGCGTCGATGTTTACTTTGAAAAGGAGAACATCTACACCCTGGACAGCAAGGGCGAATTGCTCATCACGATTATGTCCAGCCTGGCCCAGGAAGAAAGCCGCTCAATTTCGGAGAATGTCACCTGGGGTCAGAGGAAGCGCTTTTCCGATGGCAAGGTCAGCCTGCCTTACAAGCAGTTCTTGGGTTACGAAAAAGGACCCGATGTCCTCGATGTACACAGCTGGCATGAGTTTATCAAAGCCATCATGAACGCAGGATATTTGTCCGGGGATTTGATTCTGTCTGGCAACGCAATATTCTACACCTATGCCTTGTATTTGATAGCGAAGCACCGCTTCAATGCATCGTATAATGAGAATATGCACCTTACCTCGCTGTGGTTCTTCTATGCTTCGCTCATTTCGCTGTACACGGGCTCCTTTGAGTCTACGGTGGAAAACCATTTGAATACCATCAAAAGCCTCAAAACTCTGGATGAGTACAAGGAGTTCATCCTGTCCAGAGTTAACGAGCGTTTGACGAATGACTACTTTGACATCACCTTGGTCGGTTCGGAGGGCCTGGCTGTTTCGGGACGAGGCAATAATGCATGGAATGCCTATGTGGCATCGCTGAACATTATGAACGCAAAAATCCTCTTCTCCAAGAGCAATCTGCTTGTGTCAAAGCTGTTCGAGCCCGGAACAGACGGTAACCGCAAGTCTCTGGAAAAGCATCACCTTTTCCCAAAGGCTTACTTGAAGTCACAAGGATACTCTGATGCGAAGATTAACCAGATGGCAAACTACGCATTCATCGACTGGAAGGACAACATGGACATCCTGGATGATGCTCCGTCTGTGTATTATCCGATTGTCTGCGCCGGATTGTCGGACGAGCAGATCCGTGTTATGGAAGAGGAGAACGCTCTGCCTCACGGTTGGGAAAATATGGCCTACGAGGACTTCCTGATTGAGCGCAGGAAATTGATGGCGGCAAAAATCAAGGCAGCCTTTGAGATTCTGAAAAAGGCAGCGACTTGAGTGAGACCACATTATAAATTCCCACGCCTGTTATCAATAGGGAATGCTGTAAATCAACGATTATCTCTGTAATTCAACGAATACCCCACTAAATCAACGATTACCCTTGTAATTCAACGATTTACGCTCTTTCAACGATTACGAGGACCACAAAGCCCACGCAAAGGCAAAAACCCGACCAGGGAAACAACCTGGCCGGGTTTTCTTTTGAGGCCGCTGGGTGCAAAAGTGCCACAAACACAGTGTTTTTGCATAAAAAGCAAGAACCGTAACCTCGATACGCTTTGTATCAAAATTACGGTTCTTATTTGGTGGACCTGAAGAGACTCGAACTCTCGACCTCTCGGATGCGAACCGAACGCTCTCCCGAATGGTTCAGATATATGCACCCAAAATTCTTAGAAAATAGCAAAAATATAGGAATATTGAGAAAACCAAGTGATATGTCCTTTTTATACAAAGGCACTTTTTCGGCTGCCCCGCAGCAAGGAAAAGTGTCTTTTGTATTACGGTCATAATTTTGAGGATGCAACGCAAACGGCTGTCAATCAAGCTATACGTCTTGAAGAAAATTGCAGAATAATTCTCCATTTTGCAAAGCAGAAAACGCTTTTCTTCGACATGGATAGAATGTTACAGTCAATTTATCACATTACAACTAGGAGGATTCTTTGTGATGCGTTTCAAGAAATTACAGGATGTTCCAAATGAATATCGTGCTCTAATCGATTTGCTGATAGAAAAAGGAATCATTGTCGTAACTAATGACGAATTTGAATATCCATTGAGTCTGGACCAATTATATTTAATTCGAATTATCCAGCGGATGATTTAACAACTTGCCTTATTGCCACTTTCGTCGTATAATACAAATTGAGGTGGACAAAATGGGCAATACTTCTGTAAAACAAATAATTTGTGGAATAATGTTTAACCATTCTTTTTCACTCCTTGATGATTGGGGAAAAATTGCGGACTCACTGCTCTACTCTACAAACAAAGCACCTAACTTCTCGCCGCAGTATTTTCCATCAATCAGCCAGCAATACACAACCTCGCGGTTTTTAAGCAACGAAAAAGCTGGACACCGTTTGGAGTTGACTTCAAACAATCTGGTATATACTCACACTATCCAGAGCAATTTTGAAAAAGAATATAAAGAATTTGTTTCTCGTATAGAAAAGTTTTTAATTCCTCAGATTATCGAAAAGTATGCTTTGATTACTCGTAGAATCGGTATGGTCTATATGTGCGAAATGGACTGTAATTCCATTTCTGCATTCAAACAGCAATATTTCGCTAAAGCTGCGTCTGAAATAACAGATTGCAGATTTTCAATCCGAAGCACTACACCAGAGGGATTGCTGTTTTCTGGAATTGATAATTATATAAACAAAATTTACACTGTTGGTGGTGTTGACGAAGCTTTTCAAGGTATTTCGTTTGACTATCAATTATATTTTCAACCCCCTCTGCCTAGTATTTCAACTAAGATAATAGATTCATTCTTTGAAACAAGCAAAAAATGTTTCTTTGAGGAAATACTCAAGGAGGAGTATCGTGGCAAGCACTAACGGAAGAAAGAAGAACAACGTCGAAGTGCAAGCATATAAACGTGGCGTCAAATCCGGTGCTTTTATTCTTGATAGTACTGTTGGAATGAGAAATAGTAATCTTACCGGAAGTGCAGAAATCCATGAAGATATGTCACAAGACGCTTCTGTTCAAGAAACAAAAATCCCATTTAGTTTGCGAGCAAAGCGATTCTTCAAAAAGCATATTTTTGAAGCCATTTTATCTGTAGTCGTTTCGGTTGTCCTTGCCGCGGGCGGCTGGTATGCAAAAACACTCATTGACCTTAAAATCGAATGTGCTGTCTGTGAAAATCGTCTTTCTGCGATTGAAGAGGATATTGGCAAATTAAATACTGACCAAATTACTCGCGAGATTCTCAATTTGCAGCTCGATGCACTCAGGCAGGAACTTAATAGCGTCTCTGCACTACAAACCACAGAATTAAATAATCGAATTGATTTACTTGAACGTCAGATTGAACTTCTTCAAGAATAAAATCTTTCGTTGAAAATGGGCATTTATGTGAAAACGTGAATGTCCATTTTTTATTGTCAAAATTCCGCATATCGAGGTGATTTTCATGCAAGCGCAAGTCAATTTCTCCTACTTTTACGGCGAAGAATCTGAGCAATTCAGCTACTTCCGGATTCCAAGATTGTTGGTGCGCAGCGAGAAGTTCAAGACGCTCTCCACCGACGCAAAGCTGCTGTACGGCTTGATGCTTGACCGCATGGGGCTATCTGCCAAACACGGCTGGTATGATGAGTTGGGGCGCGTTTATATCTACTACACACTCGACGAGATTCAGACGGATCTCATGTGCGGACACAACAAAGCAATTCGGCTGCTGGCCGAGCTGGATACTGACAAAGATGGTTTTGGCCTAATCGAGCGCGTGAAGCAGGGGCAAGGCCGTCCGGCAAAAATTTACGTCAAGAAATTCACCACGACTGACGTGCCAGATGCTCCCCGTTCTGCGCCCATTTCAGACTTCCCGGATTCGGAAATCCAGACTTCCCAAAATCAAACTTCCAGACTTCCGCTTTTGGGAAGTCAAGACTTCCCAAAACGGGAAGCAAGTTATTTAGATAATATCTATCCTGATTTGAGCTATCCTGATCCATCTATCTATCCGGCGCAAGCGCCGCCGGATGGATACGACCGATTCGATTGCAGAAAGCAGCTCTATGAAAAGCTGGACTACGAAATTCTAATTACCGAGTACGGTGAAACGTCCGTCAAATCCATCATCGAGCTGCTGACCGATACGCTTTGTACGTCGAAGCCCAGCGTTCGTATCGGCGGCGAGGAGATTCCCATTGCCGCTGTCCGGGAACGCCTTGGGCAGCTTGACCGCTTCCATATCACCTATGTGCTGGACTGTATGCAGAAAACCAGCACACCCATCCGTAACATCCGCGCGTATCTGCTTGCCGCACTGTATCAGGCGCCAGTCACGATAGATTCTTACTATCGCGCTGCCGTCTGCGCAGACCGTGGCCGGTAAATCTGCGCGTTGTTTTGCGTCCCAACTTGGGGCGCATTTTTTGTACCCATTTTTCGATAAAGGAGGAACACAATGCCCGAAGAAAAAACGGAACTTGGCAACCAGACAGCGCCGGAGAAGAAATCCGACGCCGCAAAGCTGCCAAATGCACCGCCCAAAACAGAGAAACCGCCGGATAAAAACGACGGCATAAAGCCCGCTTCTGCGGCTGAACCCCAAAAACCGGAGGATAAGTCCAGCACACCGCCGCCCGCAGAAGTCAAAAAAACAGATGCGTCCGGCAAGGACAGCCGCAAGGACACTGTTCCGACAGGCGATGTGAAAAAGCCCGAAGCGTCGGTCAAGTCACCGCCCGCACCCGCCGAAGCGAAAAAGCCGGCCACGCCAGCGAATACCCCCGGCAAGATTGGCGGCAAGGATACCGCTCCTGTGAGCAACGCAGAAAAGCCCGGCGCGGCAGCCAAGCCGCTGGAGAAACCTGCTGCAAAGGTCATTCCTGAAGAT